>JAGANQ010000006.1 GCA_017624115.1 Lachnospiraceae bacterium | reverse complement strand
TACTGCTTTGCAAAAAGACTCAGTTCACCTATCGGAGAATATTTCTTAAGGATAATCTCACCCTCATGGTCAGTGAAGATTTCCAGCGGGTCACCCTCACGTATTCTCAGTGTTCTTCTTATCTCCTTCGGAACCACTACCCTGCCAAGGTCATCTATTCTTCTCACAATTCCTGTTGCCTTCATAAATTCTCCTCCATCGACGATATACTTCCTGATTTGGTTTTCCAAATCATTGTCATGGAGTTAGTATGTGGAAATTTAGTAAGATTATGCGTTTACTCAAATTTTGCTTTTTCGTTTTCTTCCTTGTCCCGCATCAGCTCTTCAATACTCTGTATTGCCATAGTTGCTGTCTGCGGCACTCCATTCAAGCGCTTCGAGACACGGATACTCACCAGACACCATTCCTCACCGGCTCCGTTCACGCTTCTGCGATATCTATACTCTGTAACATCCCGCCTCTGCAATGTCTCCTGCAAATTCTTTAGTGACAGGAATTTTCTTATATTCTGCTCATCATAGCGCAGTATCTTTCCCGTTTCAAAATGACGGTTTATCGCCCCCTCATAGTTTCCTCTCTCCAACAGATGATTCTCGTCCGGGTAAACCATCCTGTAATAGTTATCCTTCAGATTAATAAAGTAAATCTCCCGATACCCCAGCATAATTGTTTTAAGTGCATCCTCATAAATATGTATATGCGTAATATCGCGCATAATACAGCTGACATAACCATACTCATACTGGTAGAGCGTAAGCTGCAGATAGCGTCCCGTCACCGCACTGTGTGCAGAATATTCCACTGTTTCTCCCTGATATGCTGCCCGATATGCCTTCTCCAGCAGCTCATCTGTATTATCAGAAAATGCTTTCAGCAGTATATGACTGAGCCGTTTCGTCTCACCTCCATAGACGCGTTGCATCTCATGGTTGGCATACACAATCTCATAATCAAATGGTCTGCCCTCTTCATCCAGCTGTACCCTGGCAATACCGTAGCCACATGGCATATCACCATAATACTTCTCCATAAGCTCCAGCTGTTCCTCTGTAAACCCACCATCCGTCCTTTCAGGCAGACTACGCTCTTCCTTCTTTTCCTTGAAAGCGGTCATGTCAGTAAGCGCACTGTAGAACTGCTTATGTCCATCCTTCTCCCTCAGGAAAAAGACCTTCAGATAAATCCAGCGCACAGCTCCATCTGCTCTCAGATAATGTACATACCCCTGTGAGCCTCCCACCGGATTTTCATATGCCTGTTCAAAAATCGTATATAACAGCTGCCTGTCATCATCACGGACATGATTCCAAAAGCATTTCCTGTCTTCAGCCTCGCTCTTGGAAGAAATACCAGCAAGCTGGTAATACTGCTCATTTACCCGGGTAATCTCAATCTGATTTTCATACATATCATAAAATGCTGCTGCCCCGATAATATTATTTACCATAATATCATTGAACAGATTAGCATCCAGAAATTCCCGCACATGGAACGCCTCTACCTGTTTATACCAGAAGCCCTCAAAATCAAGGTTTCTGTCATCTGACATCAGACTCTCAAATTCCTCTACCGGAAGAGGTTTGTAGTAATAATACCCCTGTGTATACCGGCATCCCATCTTCTTAAGAAACTCTTCCTGCTTCTTTGTCTCGACACCCTCCACAATAATCGGCATCTGCATCTGACGTGCCATATTGATAACTGACTGCAGAATTCCGATACCCTTTTCTTCTTCCTTCTCGTTTATCTCCAGAAAGCGCATGTCGATTTTCAGCACATCTACCGCCACACTCTTTAACATATTCAAGGAGGAATAGCCGCTTCCAAAATCGTCCATCATAACCAGAAAATCTGCTTCTCTGAGTTGTTTGACAGTTCTTATAATTTTATCATTACTCTCCGCATAGGCACTCTCAGTAATCTCAATTTTTAAGAGCCTCGATGGAAGCTGATAAGCCTCCATCAGTTCCTTGAGATATTCCGCTACATCCATGGAAAAAATATCAATTCTGGAAACATTAATAGATACAGGCACCGGGTGATAGCCTCTGTCCAGACAGCTTCTCAGCCACTGGCACACCTTTTTCCAGACATATCGGTCGAGATCCGCAATAAGTCCGTTCTTCTCCAGTACTGGTATGAATTTCCCCGGCGGTATCATATTTCCGTTGCTGCGCTTCCAGCGCACCAGAGATTCTCCTCCCACGATTTTTCCTGTCGAAATATTGCACTGAGGCTGAATAAAGAAAATAAATTCTTCCTTCTCCAGACCCTCCTGAATTTCTACAAGCAGCTCCAGCTCTTCCTGAAGCCTGTCTTCCATATCAGAGTTGTATTCGCAGATACGTTTTGAATAATTTCCCCAAACCTTGGAAATTGCAATCGTCGCCCTGTCATACATTGTCTCCACCGGAACAGTAATATCATCAATCAGATAAACTCCCAGTGCAGGCAAAAATCCTGCTGTATTGTTCCACTGCTTTACCACATCGATAATTCCGTACTTCAGTTCCCTGATATATTCCATCTGATAGGACATCAGTACTGCATAATTATCACCTCCGAGATAGCCTGCAATACCGCCATGAATATCACGGAATCTTAACAGATAATCAGCGATTCCTGTCAGAAGATCATCTCCTGCAGCCCTTCCGTACAGCTTGTTAAACATACGGAAATGTTCTATATCAACCGCCACCAGACAGTATGTGCCCGGTTCTACAGCTTTCAGATATTCCTCAGCCCTCCGATAAAAGAAATGATTATCATATAACCCTGTTAGCGGATTTAATTCAGCATCTGCATGAGTGGCATATTGCTCTAGCTCCGCCCCATTTTCTGCCATAGTCCCTGCACCTCCAAATCAAAACTCTTTTCTACCAATTATACTTCTTTTTTCTGATAAATTCAATCATCCATTGTATTTTTTTTGCAATTTTGCTTTTCCGTTACATTTTTATAATCTTTTTCATTGTATTAAATAGTACCTTTTGCCTAAAAGCTTCGTATTTTATCATTTTGATCATCTGTATTTTTGATTGACCTGATTTGCACATAATAACCGGCATTTTCATTGACTGCCACATAGACACGGTCTCCGGCTTTCTTTCCCAGAATTGCCCTTCCAAGCGGTGACTCGGTACTTATCATCCCTTTAAGAGAATTCCCGCGGATACTTGTCACCAGTTTGAAGGTCTCTGTCTCGTCTTCGTCTTCCATATAGACTTCCACCGTATTATTAATACCTACCTCATCCTCTTTTGACTCATCAGAGACTATCTGTGCTGTCTTAATCATCCTCTCCAGATAGCGGATACGGCTTTCGTTTTTATTCTTATCCTTCTTTGCCGCATAATATTCAAAATTTTCACTTAAATCACCCTGTGCACGTGCTTCCTTCACTGCCTCGATTGCTTCCTTGCGTACGACCAGCTTACGATAGTCGATTTCTTCCTGTATCTTTTTTATATCATTTTTCGTCAACTGATTTTTCATGTTCTGCTCCTTCTTCCTTCATAATATCAAATACGACCTGCAACCAGTAAAACTACTGCAAACAAGATATTCATTCCCGTAAAACGGCACAAATACGCAAGCTTTCTGTCCGGTTCTTCCTTTACATACAGCTTGTAGGAGATAAGGCTTGCCATGGATGCTATCAGCGTCCCCAGACCTCCTATATTTACACCCTTCAAAAGCTCCTGCCAGTTATTTGTGAAACCGGACAGCAGTACTGCTGCCGGAACATTGCTGATAATCTGACTGCTTAAGAAGCCGACAATCAGTTCTCTGCCTGTCAGAATGTCAGACAAAAACATCTTCACCGGCTCTATTCTTCCCATGTTTCCAATAAAGATAAAAAAGCTCACAAAGGTCAGCAGCAGGCTGTAATCTACCTTCCTCAATATCTGTCTGTCTGTAAAAAAAGCTCCCACTACAGCCAGAAAAAGCGGTATCTGATACGGTACTATCCTCAGTACCGAGAGCAGGCTTATCACAAAAAGCACCGCATAAAAGCCAATGCAAAGCTTACCGCTTTTGTCAGGGCAAAGCTGTTTTTGTTCAAGCTCCGCATGAAGCTCCTGCTTTTTAGGTATGACACAGCAAACATACAGCAGCACTCCCGAAACCAGCGTAAGCGGCAGCATTGTCATGATAAATTCTCCCATTTTCATACCCGATATAGAATACAAATAAAGGTTTTGCGGATTTCCAACAGGAGTCAGCATACTTCCCAGATTTGCGGCTATTGTCTGCAGCACAATCACAGAAAGCATCTGCTCCCGTAGCCCTGCCATAGTATAAATTATAACTGTAAATGGAACAAAAGTAATCAAAGATACATCATTAGTAATCAGCATGGAAGAAAAAAAGCATAAAAACACCAACAGTAATCTAAGCTGTCCTGTATGGTTTGCTCTTGGAATAAGCACCGATGCGAGAGCAGTAAATATTCCTCTCTTCTGCAGCCCCGCCATAACAACCATCAGACTGAACAGCAGCGACAGCACTCTTACATCTATGTACCCCAGATATTCTCTGTCCGGTGTCACAACAAAAGCAGAAATTACCGCCAGTATTGCTGCTATACAGAGTACCGTTTCCTTTCTGAAAAGCTCCTTTATTTTTTCTGAATTCTTCATTCCCTGCCCCTCCTCACAACTTTCTTTGCCACTATTATAGTCTTTTTACCTTTTTGTTTCAATTACAAAATATGACGGCTGCACAAGACATCCATTTATGCTTTAAAAGGGCGGAAAAGCTGCCAGATTCACTGTGCAGCATTTTCCATGGCTGCCTCAATATCAGATTTTAAATCCCTGCATATCCCCGTTTTCTTTTCCTTCCTGCAAAGCAGGTTCTTTTCCACTTCCTTTATGTAGCTTTCCTTGTCCATCTCTAATCCTCCTCTAATATACCGGACACCTGTCCTGAAAATTCTTTCCACAATCCGATAAGACGCCCTAATACCTCTCTGCCCTCCGGTGTTATTGCATAATATTTTCTTGCAACCTCTTTTCCCTTAGGCTCACTCCACCGGCTCGCAATCAGCGTCTCCTCCTCAAGCCGGTACAGAATCGGGTACAGTGTCCCTTCCTTAAGAGTAAACATTCCATCACTCTTATCCCGCAGCTCCTGTATAAGCTGGTAACCATACTTTTCTTCCCTTTCCAGAAGCTTCAGCACCAGAATCTCCAATATGCCTTTCTTTAGCTGCTTCTCATACCTGTCCGTCACCGAACCACCTCTTATCCGATGAACCACGATATCCCTTTCTCGCCTTCTTGAATTCTGTCGGCGATGTACCCATATAGCGTTTGAACAGCGTAGAAAAATGACTTTTATTGATAAATCCACAGCTTTCAGCTATCTCTCCCACCTCCAGTCCTGTCTTAACTAACAGCTCGCATGCCTGCTCCATCCGCAGCAGATTGATATATTCCATGACTGTAATACCCATATATTTCTTAAAGCCCCGGCTGAGATAATACTTATTTACATAACATGACTCTGCAATATCTTCCAGTGCATGAATCCCCGTATAATGCCCCCTGATATAGGCGATAACCGTCCTAAGACTCTCCGGTGCGTCCTGCCATGGCTGTGCCTCCCGGCCTGCCTGACTCTCCTGGCGTGCCAGTGCCCCCTTAAGAAGAGCCAGCATAGACAGCACTCCCGCAAAGCACAGACTGTTGTCACGTTTCTCTGCCTGAAAGCATTGCATCGTCTCTCTATATACCCTGCGGAATTCCTCCTGTTCTTCTTCGCCCAGCACGATATGATTCTGCTCAAAAATACTCAAGAATTCCTCCCGCGCCGATGGTGTCAGATAGTGGGAAATGTGTTTCTCTGAGAATTCCACTCCATATTTCTCATGTGGTGTCTCCCCATACGCATAGTGCAGCACATCCGGTCTTACTAAGAAAACCTCCCCCTCCCGCAGTGTAAACATCCGTCCCGCGCATACAAATTCCCTCTCACCGTGATTCAGAAAATAAATCTCATATCCCGCATGATGATGATACTGCTCTGTGCTGTAGGCATAATCTCTTTCAATACGTGACAGCAGCACTCCCTCCGGCAAATATTCCATATTATTTTTCAAACCAGTCACTCCTTCTTAAGCTTTATCTCTGTTATATCAGTCTTTCGCAAATAAGTCAATCAGAGTAATATTTCATAGCAATAAAACAACTAGAGAAAAGACTTTTTGAAATGCAATGTGCTATACTGCCTATAAGAGATTTGTTAAAACAGGAGGTTTTTATGAATTCAGACAGTATCGGACAAAGCTTTTATCTTCACTATGGCTGGAAATTCCTTTTGGCAGATGTATTTCCTTTAAAGGATGCTCTGGAGCGTTGGAAGGACTCAGCCGGACATTATTTCTACGAGCCGGATTTTAGGGAAGAAAACTGGCAGGAGGTCACGCTGCCCCACACCTTTAATGACGTAGATTTATTCCGCGCCAGAATCCAGGATGCCGGAAGCGGTCAGAAACGTACCTTTGGTTTTTACCGCAAATGGCTCTCTGTTCCAAAGGAACATAACAGCCACAAGGTTCTGCTGGAATTCGAAGGTATGCGCCAGACCTGCTATCTCTATGTAAATGGTACGATGGCAGGCTATTACGAGGCTGGTGTCGCACCCTTCGGCTTCGATATTACACCGTTCATTCAGTATGACAAAGAAAACCTGATTGCCATTGCTACCGATAATACCGCTACCAGAAATATCTCCTGCTGCATCGCAGAGACGCCGAACAAGCCGGACGTCACGCCAGGCTCCTATCTGCTGTCACAGGAGAAAAAGCTGCCTGCCGATAAAGAAGGTGTCGGCTTCTTCTGGAACTGTAACGATTTCAATCCTTCCGTCGGCGGCATCACCAGACCGGTAAAAATCCATTTCAAGCCACAGGTCTATCTGACACTGCCTCTCTACAGCAATCTGCAGACCAAAGGCTGTTATATCTACGGCAAGAGCTATAATCTCACAGAGCGCACAGCACAAATCTGTGTAGAAGCAGAAATCCGCAACGAAAGTACTGCTCCTGTAAGTACATGGCTGGAGGTAAAATTATGTAAACTTGACGGAACAGAGGTTTTCTCCTTCTCATCTGCAAAGGAAAAAGCTGCTCCTGCAGGAAGCCTGTCCTCTCCGCTCTCCATCACGCCGGAGGATGCCTACATATGGAAAGAAGAAAACGGTATCGGTAAATATGCAGAGCAGGACGAAACTCTCGTCGCACCTACAAAAACAGATTCTGTCCATGTAACGGTTCTGACCGCTGTTTCCAGTACACACAAGCTGCGCTTCTGGAGCATTGACGACCCGTATCTATACCGTGTGGAAATCTCCCTCTGGACTGATGAGGGGTGTCTTGACAGCACGCAGATTGAAACCGGTTTCTATAAGCTTGGTTATGACAAAAACCGTGGTATCACAGTGAACGGTGAGCCGGTCTGGCTGCGCGGCTATGCCCAGCGTGCAGCAAACGAATGGGCTGCCATCGGCATTGCCCCGGAATGGCTGAAGGATATGGATGCCCGGTTAATTCGCGAGAGCAATGCCAACCATATCCGCTTTATGCACGTTGCCGCTTCTCCTGCCGATATCCGCTCCTTTGACAGGCACGGTATCGTCTGCACCCAGCCTGCCGGTGATAAGGAGCGTGAGAACTTCGGGCGCCAGTGGGATCAGCGTGTAGAACTGATGCGTGATGTTATCATCGCTTTCCGCAACCACCCTTCCATCTTTTTCTGGGAGGCAGGAAACAACTCGATTAGCAAAGAGCATATGAAGGAAATGCGGCTGCTCAAGGAAAAGCTGGACAGTAAGCGCGGCAGATTTATGGGCTGCCGCACCATCAACACGGTCGATGTACTGGAGGAATCAGAATATGTCGGGACTATGCTGAACCGACATGCCGCAAGATTCCTGGCAGAGCATGGACCGATTACCGAAACCGAATATCTGCGTGAGGAAGCTCCAAGAAGAATCTGGGACGACTTCACGCCGCCGGATTTTGACTATGACAATAAATGGCTCGGAAAAGGCGGGCGCAAGCAGCCGGGTGCCGATTTTTATGATTTGACCTCGGAGGATCTGGCACTGGCAGCCGCCAGAGGCTACAGTGAATTCTTCCATGACCGTATCGGCGGCGGCTCCCACAGGGACTGGTACAGCGCCTGTGCAGCCCTGTGCTGGACGGATTCTGCACAGCACGGCAGACAGGCATTCAGTGAAAACGGACGTATGAGCGGCAGAGTCGATGCCGTGAGAAATAAAAAGCAGAACTTTGATATCTTCCGTGTCATGCAGTCCGGCACCCCGTCACTGAAAATCGCCGGACACTGGAATTATCCTCCAGAGGATTCGAAGGACGATAAAAACTACCGTTATCCGTTAAAGACCTTTAATGGCAGCTTCTGGGTGAAAACCGGTGAATATGCTTACCGCAATCCAAAGGAAAAGACAATATATGTGTTCGGCAGCTACCACGTTGCCAGAGTAGAGCTGTTTGTGAACGGTGATAAAGTCGGCACCTGCGACAAGCCGACAGACACCTTCGTCTTTGCATTCCCGGGCGTAGACATCACCAGACAGGGCGAAATCCATGCAATCGCTTACGACTACAGCGGCAAAGAAATCGCCGCAGATACGATACAGACTGCCGGGGCACCAGACCACCTCGTCCTCACCCTCCACACCTCTCCTGCCGGTCTGCTGGCTGACGGCGCCGATATCGCCTATGCAGATATTCAGGTTGTGGACAAACAAAGCCGTATCTGCCCGCTCTGTGACAGCCGTATTGATTTCACACTGGAGGGCGAAGGAATTTTCCTCGGCGGCTACAACAGCGGACGCTTTGAAGGATATGGCAGGGATGACAGTGTCATCCACGAGAATCATGTCTTTGCAGAATGTGGCTACAACCGTGTCTTTGTCCGTTCCACAAGGACTGCCGGAAAGCTTCGCCTGACTGCCTGCATGGAAGGGCTTGCGCCTGTCACTGCAGAATGTATGACACAGCAGGTAAGCCTTAATGACTACTCCTTGACGAAGCTGGTTGCCGATTATGAAAACTACCCGGACAATATACCAGAAAATACACAGTATATTCCTGCTATTCCTGAAGCCGATGCCCAGAAATACATTCCCGAGGATCAGCTCTACTGCAAGATTCTCATCAATGGTCAGGAGCCAGATACCCGCGGTGTCCGCAGTGTCAACAAGAACGGCTGTATCTGGGGTGCCGTCCTCTGCATACTGGAACGCCTGAAGGGCGCGGTGCCGCCGGATGCTTTTGATTTTCATTATGACGAGGACAGCAAACGCCTGACACTTACCTCAGACGGTCACACTATTATCGCAGAGGCAGGTATGACACATCTTCTGGTAGACGGCAAAGAAAATCTGATGGACGGAGAGCCTTACGTGACAGACACCAGACAATTTGTCATGGAGGTCAGTGCCATCGCGTCCTATGTAAAGGGCACAAAAGCTTACTACGATGATAAGGTTAATGTATTCCGTATAGAGACAATATAAGGAGGATTCCCATGTTCTGTTTTAACCGCAATACTATTATTGATTATTCTTCCCTCGCAGCACTGACAAAACCAGTTCTGCACACTGTGCGCGTACTGGAGCGTGATATACGGAAGGTATTCGTGCCATCCGGTCAGCCGCAGACCCGTATTTTGCTGAGGGACGGACATTCGCTTCCCGAGGAAGGCTGGCAGATAGAAATTTCCGATACGATTACGCTGACCGCCGGTGATGACCTCGGTTTTGTCTACGGGCTATACCATATCAGCGAAGCATACCTTGGCATTAAACCCTTCTGGTTCTTTCTTGACCAGAAAATCGCTCCTGCAGAATACCTCAATCTGCAGGAGGCAAGCTACTCCTCGACTAAGCCGCTTGTCCGCTTCCGCGGCTGGTTCTTTAATGATGAGGTACTGCTCACCCACTGGAGTGTCCAATGTGACGATGTGAAGCCCTGGGAAATGGCTTTTGAGGCTCTGCTGCGCTGCGGCGGTAACATGACGATTCCGGGCACAGATAAGATTTCGCGCAAATACCGCCAGCTCGCCAGTGACATGGGTCTGTGGATTACGCATCATCATGCAGAGCCGCTGGGCGCAGAGATGTTTACCCGCGCATTCCCTGACAAAGAACCGAACTACAGCGATTATGCCGATTTGTTCTATCAGCTCTGGGAGCAGGGTGTCATCGAGCAGAAGGATTATAAGGTTGTCTGGAATCTCGGCTTTCGCGGGCAGGGTGACTGCCCGTTCTGGAGTCACGATAAAAGCGGCAATTATAATACACCTGAAAAGCGTGGAGAGCTGATTTCCGAATTGATTGAAAAGCAGAAACAGCTTGTATTAAAGCATGTAAAAAACCCGGTATTCTGCACCAATCTCTACGGAGAAATTATGGAATTGTACAATGAGGGATATGTTCACTTTGACGACGAAATCATCAAGGTCTATGCCGACAATGGCTACGGAAAGATGGTGACACGCAGACGTGACAACCACTGTGTACGTGTGGCTGCACTTCCGTCAAATCCGGCAGATAAAAGCGGGATTTATTATCATGTGTCGTTCTATGATCTGCAGGCTGCCGGTCACATCACCACACTGCCGAATTCTGTGGATTTCGTAAACAACGCACTGGAAGAGGTATTGGAAAAAGGTGCTGATGATTACTGGATTATCAACTGCTCCAATGTACGCCCGCATGTATTTTATCTGGATGCCATCCGCAAGAAATGGTTCGGCGGCAGTATCACAGGTATTTCTCACAGCCATGAATTCGCCGCTGATTATTATAATGGTGCAGAGGGTGTTGCAGAATGTCTGTCCGGCTATGCTGATGCCATGCTTGCCTACGGAGAAAATGATGATGAGCACGCCGGGGAGCAGTTCTATAACGAAAATATCCGTATTCTTATCAATCACCTTATCCGCCGCCGAACCGACGGTATTTCCGCCTTTCGCTGGCTGACAGGTGATGCTCCGCTTAAGGAGCAGCTTAAGATGCTCTTTGGGATTTGCCATGCAGGGAAAGAAAAAATGGAAGCTTATTACGCTCAGTGTCTGCGAGTCAGCAAATCACTCTCTGGTACAGAGAAGCTTCTTTTTGACGATACAGTTCTTATGCAGGCAGGCATCCACACCTATTGCCTGCGCGGCATGCTGATGTGCGAAAGAGCATGTAATGCGTATTTCGAAGAAAACTACCTTAACGCCTTTCTCGATTTCGGACGCAGTGCAAAGCTCTATGAGCAGGCAAATCAGATTATGCGGGATTCCGAGCACGGCATCTGGAAGGGTTTTTATTTTAATGACTGCTTTGCCGACATCAAGCATACGGCTTTTATGCTGAAGAAAATGATGGGATATGTGCGGGAGCTGGGCGACAATGCCCGCCATGACAAATGGTACCGTGAAGCCGTCTATGCTGTAGAGGACCGCCAGATCATGACGCAGCTTGTCACTGACAATCATATGACTGATGAAGAGCTGTGGGAAGCATTCATGCGGAAGGAATAACTGCTTTCGTTTTCCATCTTCCGGTATAATACCTTATAACCGGCACGATACAGCCGCACCCCCATGATAACGGTGTCGCTATCCAGATTCCGGTAACTCCTATCCTTGGAGCCAGCAGGTAGGCAAAAAATATCCTGCCTGCAAGCTCCGTCATCCCCGCTATCATGCAGGTATTCACGTCACCCGCACCGCGGATAATGTTCTGATAGCTCTGCATAATTCCGCAAATCAGATATGCTGCACCCATAATCGCCAGATACTCCGCACCGATATGGACTGCCTCCGGCGACTCTCCTTCACCCAGAAACAGCATCATCAGATTTCTGCCAAAGAAAAAGGCGATGCATGCAATCACAATGCCCGCCGTCACAGACATAAACAGCGTATCGCGAAGTCCTGCTTTTATCCTGTCAAAACGTTTTTGTCCGATATTCTGCCCGGTAAATACCGACAGTGCCGTACCAAGTGACACAATAACCTGAATCGCTATGCTGTCAATTCTTCCTGCTGCCGCATAAGCTGCCATAACAGATGCACCAAAGGAATTTATCAGTCGCTGAACGCTCATACCGCCCAGCGATATGAGACAGGACTGAAACGCGGTCGGTACACCGGTCTTAAATATCAGACCCACCATTGCCTTATCCGGCATCAGTTTGAGTCCGCTTAAATTAAACCTTCCGCGTTTTATAAATAAATACACAAGGCAATATGCTGCCGATACATGCTGCGACACAACAGTTGCTGCCGCCACACCGGCAACACCCATACCTGCTCCCAGCACCAGCAGCAAATCAAGCACAATATTCAGAACTGAGCCTGCAATCAGTCCATATAAAGGTGTTTTCGAGTCGCCAAAGCTTCGGAGAATCGCCGAACAGCCATTATATGCCACGCTTCCTGCCACAAAAAAATAAACAATCCGCAGATACTGCTCTGAATATCCGATAACGTCCTCCGGCACACTGAGCAGAATCAGAAAAAAACGGCTGGCACACACACCAATGACCGCTACAGCAGCAGTAAGAATACCTGCTATCCAGATAATTGCCGTGACAGCTCTCCGCATTCTGGCATAGTCCTCTGCACCAACACATTGTGCCACAATAATCCCGGCACCATTGCACAACCCCATAACCAGCGCCAGCAGGAAAAATGTCAGATTTCCCGTACTCCCGACACCTGCCAGCGCCTGTTCACCAAGATATCTTCCTACAATAATAACATCCACAAAATTATATATCTGTTGAAAAATACTGCCTATCAGCAGCGGTACGGCAAACCCTGCGATGAGCTTCATCGGTCTGCCTGTTGTCATATTCTTCATAATCTCCTCACTCCGGCGCAGCATTTCTCCACTTAACGCATACTCTTTCGCCTTTTTTTCTCTTCATACATCTCTTTATCCGCCCGGCCGCAGCAGTCCTCAAAGGATGTATCGCACTCCCGGTCAAATACCGCATATCCGATACTGGCGCCAAGCTTGTACGGAAGCTTCTGCTGTTCCTTGTACTCTGTCAGCCTCCTGTTAATCTCCACTCGCTGTTCTTCCCAGTATCTTTTATCTGTACATTCAGAAAGTACCAGATATTCATCGCCGCCGCACCGCACCACCATATCATCTTTATTTGCGGAATCCCGAATCGCGTCTGCCGTAATACAGATTGCATGGTTTCCTGACAAATGTCCAAAATTATCATTAATTGTCTTAAGCCCATCCATATCTATCATAGCGACAGAATAAGCGCCTGACCTCGTATATCTGTCTTGAAACCGTTTCAGCGCGAAGCGGTTATACAACCCGGTCAAAGCATCCCGCATGTGAAGCTCATCCAGTTCATGGATACTGCTTTTCAAAATCATCTGTCTGTGCAGATTTTCTATACTGCTTCCTATACTCTCGTAACAGATACGGAAATTATACAGATCAATCGGCAGATATTCATTGATAATCGCTATATATCCATAAACACGTTCCCTGTGATGTATTGGCAGGAATATGAAAATATCCCCCTCCTCGGTATCAATAGGCAGCAGCCTTTCCAGCGGAAACGTCTCATTATGTATTCTCCCTGTCCTCCACGTCATTCCCGTAATCGCAGTCATCGTCTGGTCAAATACTTCCCCATCTTCTGCCCGTGTTTCCTCTTCTTCATTCATAATATACTTCAAGTCTCTCTGGTTCAGGCAGCAGATAAATTCCGAACAGTTAATTCCTGTCAGCATACTGTAGATATTTCTTCCCAGCTCATCCAGCGAATTTACTTCCTCCAGAGTATCATTGTACTGCATCATACGGCTAATCTGATTGCCTGCTTCAATTTTAGCCAGTATTAAATCCTGATAGCGCTCCGCCAATTCATCAATCTGCGTATTTTTACAGCCACAGCTCTGCCCCAGATAGACCCTGCCTCCTATGCGGTTATCCGTTGTCACTTTCTTTCCCTGTATCATATTGTGCAGAAGAATACATGCCTGCTTTGCCAGCTCTTCATCTCCTCTGTCTGCCCCCGTGATATCCGGTCTGAATATAATGCTGTTCGTACTGCGGTTCAGCGAGCAGAGTAAGATATCCTCCGGCACACGGCGGCCTCTTGCCTGCAGCTCCATATACAATCCAATCGCATGTACATCATGCAGGCAAAGAACCGCCTCCGCATCCATCGTTCCATTTTCCGCAAAATCCTGATAGGCAGCTCTTCCATTCGGAATAGAAATTCTCTTGAAAACAATTCTTTTTTCCTCCACCGGAATATCATATTTTTTTAATGTATCACGATACGCTTTCAATGCCTGTTCTACTATAACATCCCTGCCTCTGTCCATCAGTGCATTGATTTTCGTACAATGATGGTCACGTATCAGGTGCTCCACAAGCTGACAGCCTGCTTCATAGCTGTCCAGCACTAAAAACGGGGCATCTCCCACCTTCGTATTCAGTGTCACAAAGGGTATCTGTCTTTTCTTCAGTTCCTCTGCATAAAAGCTCATAAACTCCATATTCCCAATATTGCCTTCCAGGATGCAGCCATCAAAATGCATCTTATTCAGCAGACTGTAAACAGATGCCGAGCCAGTCATATGAAGTGCGTCAGATGTGTATATCCCGTAGCTCGTAAAAACATAAAGTGCATAGCCTCCCATCTCCTTCAGCCTCTGATGGACAGCTCTCACTGTATTTTTCTGACGTTCGAAATTAGACGCACTGATAATCAATAAAATCTTTTTCACATCTGACATAGCAATCCCCATTTCTGTGCAGTTTTGTATTTTTCCGATTCTGTATAATGTCTGTCTTCATTATAGCATATCACACATGACTTTTCTATATTATTTCACTGTTCTTCATAGGTTATCGTTCCCTCTGTGTACTTCCTCTCCATCTGATGACGGAGCTTTCTGTTTTCCACGGTATCAAATATAATAGAAAAATCATAATCCTCTGGATACAGCTCCTCCGCCCTGACATGCAGGCGAATCCGTTTGTGGTTAATCCATATTTTTTTATCTGGGAGCTGTACACGCAGTACTCCTTTTTCATCTGCTGTCTGGCACACAATACCGATTTTTTTATCCGGAAGCACCATAACGCTGTCCCCGAGCCGGTATTTTTCTGCCTCCTCCTGCCTGTGTACCTTTTTCTTTTTCTGTATTTTCTGTGATGAGACCTTCACAAGCTCCGTATCATCAGCTCCCGCTTCCAGTGCTGCATCTTCTCTTCCATAGGCTGCCAACGCCGCCCGCTTAAGCATAGCTCCCGGCATGCCGAGCTTTTTAGCGATATAAAATGCACAGCTCTCCCCTGCTTCCCCAATTACAAGCTGATACAGCGGCTTCAGGCTCTCCTTGTCAAATGCCATCCTGGCATTGCGAAGCTTTTCTTCTTTCGCTGCATATTCCTTGACCTCCGGGTAATGCGTCGTCACCAGGAATAATGCCCCGCTGTTCTTAAGCTCCTCAAGAATAGAGACTGCGATTCCCATGCCCTCTGTCGGGTCTGTTCCCGAGCCAAGCTCATCCATAATCACCAGACTATCCTTATCCATCCGCTTTAAAATATCCAATACATTCATAATGTGCGCTGAAAAGGTTGACAAATTTTCTGAGAGGTTCTGTCCGTCGCCGATGTCACACAAATACTGACTGCTCATACAGATATCTGCTTCACTGCAGGTTACATGCAGTCCGCACTGTGCCATCATACAATTTAATGCAACTGTCTTGATTGCCACTGTTTTTCCTCCGGTATTCGGGCCGGTAATAACAATACCGTTAATTCCATTTCCTATCTCAAACTGTAACGGCACGCAGACAGCCCTGTCCATCAAAGGATGCCTTGCGTCCTTAAGGCAAATTCTTCTGTCCGTATTAAGCCGCGGCTCAACAGCATCCTGCTCAATACTTAATTTTCCTTTGGCAAAGATAAAATCAAGTTTTTCTATCGTATGAATATTCTGCTCCATCTGCTCTGACGCATCTGCAACCATTGCAGTCAGCGTATAGAGAATACGGCGTTCCTCATTTTCCTCATCAAGCTTTAACATCATCAGCTCCTCATAATACTTCGCCGCCTGCGCAGGCTCTATAAATAAGGTATTGCCTGTCGATGACTTATCAATCACGGTTCCGCTTATTCGGAATTTATATTCCTTCTTCACCGGAATGCAGACATGCCCGTTTCGTATCGTACTGAAGCTGTCTGACATACATTCCTTATTCGAACGGATAACGCTCTCCGCTTTTTCTCTCATCCTGTCAGAGGTGCGCTCAATATCCTCCCGCAGCGATTTCAGAAGTTTTGAAGCACTGTCCTCCACTCTGCCGCCCCTTATCTGCATACGAATGGCTTCCTTAAGCTCAGCGATTGCGTCGAGCTTCTCGGCTTCATATGCAAGTGATATCTCATATATTCTGCATCGTTCCAGATAGGTTTTTAAACGTTCTACTGCAACCAGAGCCGTTCCTGTCTCCTCCAGCTCTCCTGCGCTCAGGCAGTCGCCCTTCCCCGCTGCTGCAATCAGTTCCATCATTCCCTGCAGCGATACAAGCGGCGGATTCCCCGCTTTTTCTATCAGGGTTCTCGCTTCTCTCGTCTCTCTCTGTGCGGCTGCCAGCCTGTTTTCGGATAAATGTGGTGTTAAGTTCTGTATCGTCTCCTTCGCCTTATCTGTCAATGCAAAATTGCTTAGCTGTTCTTTTATTTTATAAAATTCTAATGCCTGTTCAATATCTGTCATTGTTCTCATCCTTTCGAATAAAGCGGACAAGTCCGCTTCAAGTTTTCTATTACATAAAAATACCATGGCAATCTGCCCTATCAGGCAAATCGTTCCATGGTATCACAGAGTGCGTTTTATGCCCCGGCAAGGGGCTATTTCAATCACTGAATTTTTCTTTCCATGATTGAAAAACGGCATAGCGGTTTACGCCATGCCATTCAGTCTCGCATATAATTATTTCCTCAAAATAAGGAATCTATAACAGGAAGCATCTGATAAGGCAAATTATCTATTCAGTTAACTGTAATCTCCATTATCACAATGCTCAACATACTACAATTTCTCCTTTTCTAAAACTATCATCAGTATACAGCAAAACGCTTCTAAAGTCAATATCCTCCTGCTGACAGTTTCCCTACATTTTTCCAATGACTTTGCTTATCCATTCAGATGCTTCCCAGCATCAAAGAAGGATTTTGTCTCCCTGGCTACCACACCGCTCAGAGCAAACAAGGCTATCATATTCGGCAGTGCCATCAGACCATTAAAGATATCGGCAATCGTCCATACTGCCGATACAGTCATGTACGGTCCGATAAACACTGCCAGTATGTACAGCCAGCGATATACTTTCACCACTTTCTTATTTTTTCCGGTCAGATATTCCAGGCATCTCTCTGAGTAATAATCCCAGCCAAGAATTGTTGTAAAGGCAAAGAATATCAGACACAGCATAAGGATAAACGCGGACAGCTCCTTCGGAAATGGCAGTCCGTTCTGGAACGCATAGGAGGTCACCTGCACTCCCTCCAGCCCCTCTGCCTGCCATGCGCCTGTCACTACTAAAGAAATACCCGTCATCGCGCAGATAATAATTGTATCAATAAATGTTCCTGTCATAGACACGAGTCCCTGACGGACAGGCTCCTTTGTCTGTGCTGCTGCCGCCGCAATCGGTGCTGAGCCAAGTCCTGCCTCATTAGAAAAGATACCTCTTGCCACACCCTTCTGCATGGCGACCAGCATGCTGCCTGCAATGCCGCCTGTTACTGCACGCGGATTAAAAGCTCCCTTTACAATGATGCCAACTGCAGCCGGAACCTTCGTAATGTTAGTAAGAATCAGCACCAGTGCAAACACAATATAAATAACCGCCATAAAAGGCACAATAATCTGCGCCACATTCGTAATTCGCTTAATTCCGCCGATTACCACCAGAGCCACGCATAATGTCAGAACCAGCGATGCGATTACCACTGCCCAGGAATAGGTTCCAATCCCGGGTACCGTAATAGTATGGAGCTTCTTAGGGTCAAAGAAATCCATGACAGCAGAGGTAATACCATTTACCTGTGTAAACGTACCGATACCAAGCAGACCTGCTGCCACGCCAAAGAAGGCAAACAGCTTCGCCAGCCACTTAAAACGCAGCCCCATTCCCTGCTCAATATAATAAAACGGGCCGCCAAGCGCATGATTGTCGCTGTCAATGACACGGTATTTTACTGCCAGAAGCCCTTCCGCATACTTTGTTGCCATACCGAAAAAGGCTGCCACAATCATCCAGAATACTGCACCCGGTCCTCCGGCACAGATAGCAGTCGCCACACCGACGATATTTCCGGTTCCAATCGTAGCTGACAGTGCCGTACACAGTGCTCCGAAGGAGCTTACCTCACCTTCGCCTCCTTCTTCGTTCTTTACCATCCACCTCAACGCCAGCGGCAGTCTTTTTACCTGCAGCAGCCCTGTCCTTAGCGTCAGCAGCACTCCTCCTGAGAGAATCAGCGCCATAAGCGGTACTCCCCAAACAAAATCATCCGTTTTTACCAGCCAATTATTTATTATTTCCCACATCTTTCCTACTCCTGACCTCTTTTCTTATGTAATGCACAGGCAATCACAAAGCCTAACAAAATCACTGCAACTGTCATCGAGATGATACGTGTTATCAGTCCGGCCTCTGCAAAATAGTCGTAATACCCTTTCAGATAGATTGCCACTATAACTGCGGGCACAAAGTAAGACACGTAGCCTTTGATTCCTTTTGGAAAATGAATCCCTTTTCCCTTATCTGTCTCCGCTGTAAACGCCTGCCAGCCCCAGCCATTTTTACTTGTACAGAACAGTACATAGCCAAGGCTTCCAAGGGGAAGCAGGTTATTTGATACAATAAAATCCTCTAAATCCATGATGTTGCTGCCTGCGCCAAACGGCTGCACGCCAGACCAGATATTAAAGCCAAGTACGCATGGCATACTCAGCACAATCATCAGCACCGCGCAGACCAGAACGCTCTTTTTTCTCTGCCAGTTAAACAAGTCTATATTAAAAGAAACAATATTTTCAAATACTGCTATAACCGTTGTCATCGCCGCAAAGGTCAGGAACAGAAAGAACAGTGCACACCACATACTTCCGCCCGCCATCTGCGCAAAAATATTCGGCAGTGTAATAAATACAAGGCTTGGTCCTGCACCCGGCTCTATTCCAAAAGCAAAGCATGCCGGAATAATGATAAAACCTGCCACCAGTGCCACAAAGGTGTCCAGCGCCGTGATACTCACTGCTTCACCTGTGATGCTTCTCTCATTTCCCAGATAGCTTCCGAAAATCTGCATGGAACCGACGCCCAGAGAAAGTGTAAAAAATGCCTGGCTGAGCGCTGCAAATATGACCGTCCCCATACCATTTTCTACCATCTTTCCAAAATCCGGCACCAGATAGAACCGAATTCCCTCGCCTGCTCCATCCAGAAATACTGAATTTACAGCAAGCACCATCATAATCACTAATAATGCCGCCATCATAACCTTTGTTATCTTCTCAATCCCTTTTTGAAGTCCAAACACACACACTCCAAAGCCTATGATACAGACAAGTACTGTCCAGAACGTCATCATCGGCGCATTTCCCAGCATTTCATTAAAGGAAGCAGTCACCGTCTCTGGTGATGCCTGTCTGAAGTCTCCACGAATACTCTTCACGCAGTAATACATCATCCAGCCGCCAACTGTCGTATAGAACATCATCAGCAAGTAACAGCCCGCGATGCCGATAATCTTGAGGCTGTGCCATGAGGTTCCCTCTGGCTCCAGCTTCTCAAAGCTCATCGCCACACTTCTGCGGCTTGCACGACCGACAGCAAACTCACATATCAGAACCGGAATTCCGAGTAAAAGCAAAAACAGCAGATAAATTACAATAAATGCCGCACCGCCGTATTCCCCACATATGTAAGGAAATTTCCATACATTTCCAAGTCCTATGGCGCACCCGGCAGACACAAGAATAAAGCCTATCCTTGAGCCAAATGTTTCTCTTCCCATATACATTACCTCATCCATTATTTTTACATACCTATGTATTATAACAGACTCTTAGCAGTAACACAAGAAAAGAAATCCTCTGCAAATATTCATAAAAAAACAGTTGACTTTATCTGTCCACGTGGTATGATAAGTTATACAAATCATACTTTTTATACAATTTAACAAAAGGAGACCATTCAATGAACAGACCAAAAGGAAAATATGCCTGGACAGTTAAAGTAGGCGAAAAAGGACAATTTGTAATCCCCAAGGAAGCAAGAGATATTTTTGATATTAAGCCGGGTGATACCCTGATTCTTCTCGGTGATGAAAAGCGCGGAATTGCCATTCCGCCTAAAAATGCAATTATGGAATATGCGGCAAAAATATTTGGAAACAATGCAGATAATGATGAAGAAAGGGAGCAGACAGAAAAATGAGAAAATATTATTTAGACAATATCCGCTGGGCAACCGTAATTCTGGTTCTGGTTTATCATGTCCCATATCTTTTTAATAATGTAGGGGTTCTGGGCGGCTTAGGGACACAGCGGTGCTTTGTCCCCATGAATTCACTTTTGTATTTTGTATATCCCTGGTTCATGGTGCTGCTTTTTCTCATCGCGGGCATCAGCAGCAGATATGCCCTGGAAAAACGCACCGTAAAGCAGTTTATAAAAGAAAGAGCCCGCAAGCTGCTTGTGCCGTCAACTCTGGGACTGTTCATACTTCATTGGATTACCGGATATTTGAATATAAAAATCGGCGGAGGGTTAGAGCTTATGCCTTCCTTTATGGTATACCCTGTATCTGTCCTGAGCGGCATCGGACCTTTATGGTTTATTCAGCTATTATTCCTGTTTTCCCTTATTCTTGCCCTGATTTATAAGCTGGACAAAAAGGATCTGCTGTGGCAGCTTGGCGGCAGACCGAACACGGCTGTGCTTCTGTTATTTTTCCTTGTCCTGTGGGGTGCTTCTCAGATTTTGAATATGCCGTTACTTACGATGTATCGTTTTGGTATATATTTTGCAGCATATCTCATCGGCTACGCAGTGTTCTCACATGACAATATAATGGAACGTGCAGAAAAGATAAGCATCCCTGCGCTTATAGCTGCAGTCATTACAGGTATAGCATATACCGCCTATTACTGGGGGCAGAATTACACCTCTGACGAATGCCTGCAGAGTTTGTTTACAAACTTTTACGCATGGATTGCCATTCTGGCGATACTGGGCTGCGGCAAGCGTTGGTTCTCTCAGACCTCAAAGGCTGCTGCCTATATGACGAAAGCAGGCTTTGGTCTGTACATACTGCATTATCCGATTTTATTATACATCTCTTATCTGCTCTACAATTACTGCTCCCTGCCAAATGCAGTCATTTATCTGATTGCTCTGGTATGCGAGCTTGTACTTACACCGATATGCTATGAGCTGATTAGAAGAATACCGGTGGTGCGTTACCTTGTGCTGGGGATTTAGTGACAAAGCTTCCGCTCGGTGACTCTGTCCTCCGGCATAAGCTCACTGCACAGCAGCGGCGAAGCTGCGTTATAATTTCGGCAATTTTTAAGGATAACCGCGTCGCTGCGGCTGGCATAGCAGTATTTGCAGCCATTCCGGCACGTATCGTAGCAGCCGATATCAATGCTTTCCACACAGCCGCATTCTGCCCGCTGATTTCTATCTTTCCCGACCTTAAGCGGGCAGCCGGTTATCGACTCTATCAACGCTTTATCCACGCAATGACTGTGAGCAATCCCGCAATCCGACAAATCGAGCTTCTCCGCACAGGTGCTTATCTCCATCTCTGCACCTTGGGCAATCCGGGCAAGCTCTCCCGAAAATGCCCTGATTTCCTCTTCGTCCGGCTCACGCACTGCAAGCTCGCGCATCCTTTTCTGATTTTTTGCATAAGTATCAACATAGCTGATAACACATTTATCTGCATATCCCTTAAGCCCTTCTGCTATCTGTCCAAAGGCATTCAGATGATATTCTTTTGTGTAAACAGCGTTAAATAAAATCGGGTCATATCTCCATATAACCCGGCTATTTCCCAGCTTTTCCGATAATTCCTGAAATACAGCTATCATCCTGTCCTTCTTATACGGCACACCCGGCTCTATATCCTTGCCATAGCCGGTCAGCGTAAACTGAAAATAATACGGGTATGCCGAAAGCTCACCAAGCCGTGCCAGCATCGGCTGAGGATTCTTTGTCCAGAATACAATACAGTCTATCAGCTCCGGTGACAGACCGATTTTGCTCACCTGATGAAAATTCATCGGATTTCTCACGTACACAAAGCCTTCCCTTATCCGGTTAAAAAACCAGTCTGAATAGTAATTCGGTATGTCCGTTCTCCTGCTTGCACTCAGTATCATATCGGCTCCTTTATCATACAGCTTACCATTAACGGAACAATCTCCTAACAATCTGTCTCATTTACTCTTATATATTCTCCATACACTTCTCGCCAGTTGTGTTCTAGACAATACGTTGGATGGCTACTTCGCTTCGCTCCGAGCCGAGATAATATCTGTCGATATTACCTCCTGTATCTGCACTGTATTACTCTTTATCTCTGCTTCTGTGCTGCGCTGCATGTCCTCCAGCTTTCTTACAGCATCTTTTAGCTGGTTTATCACAGATGACACCTGCGATTTAGAGTTTGAAATCTTGTTAAGCACCATCCAGTCTGCAAATATCCCATCAAAAAAGTAATCTGCAAACCGCTCAAAGCCATCTATGCTCACCTTCATATTCGCCTGTATATACACATCCGCAAGCTCTGTCTGAAAACGGCGCAGCCTTACCTGCAGTCCCTCTACCTTACTTTGTGCTTCGTCCAATGCACTGTGCTTTGCCATATCCGCAATCAGACCACCACCCAAAACATCCCATGTACCGTAACCCTCTGCTGTATTAAGACTCTTAAGAATGTCCTCTGCCAGGCTAAGTGCAGCTTTGCCCGCTGATAGTGCCTCTTTAATTTCCCTGTTCCTGCTCTCCAGCGCAGTGATACGCTCTTCCAATCGGGTAATTTTCTCACCCTCCGCTGTATTTGCTGTCTTTAATTCCTCCCGATACTTCTTTAAAAGCTCCTGATAGCGCTCTTTGCAGCCTCGAAGCTCCATAAGCATTCGATTGATATCTGCAATATCCTTCTTCACTGCTTCCAGCTCACACAATGCCGCATCATACTTTACTGCTGCCGCATATGCCTCCTGCTTTTCTTTATCTAAATGCTTCTGCATCTGTCCCGTCACCGCATAAAAGAAATTAGCCAGACTTCTGCCCTCCAACTTATCCACATCACGCTGCTCGGCATCCTTTCGGAGCTCCAGGTTCCACACCTTTTCTTCCAGTTCCTTTCGCTGTACATCAAGGCTGTACTTTCTCCCCTCCAGATTTGCCTGCTGTATCATCTGTTCCTGAAGCTTTTTATATTCCTCATAATATCCCATATCGTTCACTCCTGTTAAGTTTTATCGGGTACTCACATTTCTTACATCTGCTTTCTTACCACCATGTATTCATCGCCGTTGCGATAATACGGACAACGATAATGGCTGTCTGTCATAAAGTGCATATACTCGTCCTCGTCCATGTCCACATCACATACATAACACTCATATTCCTCATCATAGCTGTAATAGGTACAGGTATCACAGCTTGTCGCTTTTTTCTGTGCCATTTTCTTTTCCTTTCTGTCTATTCCATTTTGCTGATATATTCCATCACTGCCGCAGTTCCCTTTACCCCATCGAATTTCTTCTCATTTACTAAAGTCTGACCATAGTCAAACATAATCATCTTTGGCTTTTCATGTTGACTCTCCTCCGTACTCGCCCCGCTTCGCGCTTCCTCCCCGCTTTACTGGCTGATCATTACTTCATGTACAGTATACCAGATTTTAACACTTTGCGCCACCTCTGTCTTGTATCGTGCTACTCCACCTGTTATAATTAAGCTAACATTCAACCAAGGAGGTTTCCCATGTTTACATTCAATGGCGACAGCATTTTATATAACGAGACTATTATCCCATTAAATGACCATATCGTCTATCTGGATGGCAGCCTCAGTACGGATACCGTTACGAAGCATCCGCATGTTTACAATGACATCTGTGAGGTCTTACAGCATGCACTCGTAGACGGTACAGAATCTGAACCGATGCAGGTCTATATTGCACCGTATGTCTACTGGATTGATGACCCGGAGGCTACTGATACTTTACAGAAAGCAGACGGCTATCCGATGCCCTACGGCATGATTGTAAAATGTGAACATCTGCATCTGCACGGTCTCACGGATAATCCGTATCAGGTTGTAATAGCAGGAAACCGTGGGCAGTCAAATGGCGCCAATGGAAATTATACGATGTTTCATTTCTGTGGTGACGGGCTTACCATGGAAAATATCACATTAGGCAATTATTGTAATGTCGATTTGGAATATCCCTGGAATCCTGCTCTGAACCATCAAAAACGCACCAACACCATCACCCAGGCACAGCTTGCCACTCTATGCGGTGATAAATTTTTCGCCTCAAACTGTAATTTTATCAGCAGACTGAATCTGCGTCCTGTAGCCGGTGGTGACAGGAGCCTATACTATAACTGCCATTTTGAAAGCACCGATGACGCTCTCAACGGCTATGCAGTGTATGAGAAATGCAGCTTTGATTTTTATGGAAGCAGACCGCTGTATAATACCTTCAAGGGCGGTGCTGTCTTTTTAGACTGTGATTTTTATTCCAGAATGATGAATGTGGAAACAGAAGCGCATCAGTTCTTTACCAAGGAAGGCGGTCCGGTGACTGCCGTAGACTGCCGTTTTCACTCGGAATATACAAATACCGCCGGGATAGATTTTAACTGGACGAAATACCCGCTGCCATCTCTGCGCTGCTATTCACATCAGCTTGCACACAATGGTAAACCTCTGTATATCAATTCCATCGAAACCGTTCCTCTTGAACATAAAGAGCTTCTAAAAGCCTACCGTCTGGAACGGGACGGTGAAATTATCTATAACACTTACAATCTTTTAAGGGGAAATGATGACTGGGATCCGATGAACCGCAGAACTCTTATTGCTTCCGCAGGCGGGGATTATCCCGATATTCCTACTCTTATGACAGTTACTTCCTCCGCGGAAACTCTCATTAGCGGAGAAGCTTTTGTTAAATTGAAGGCAGAAATTTTCACATTTACCGGAGCAAAGGTTTCTGATAACGATGATATTATCTGGAGCACAGAAAAGTCTGATAATGCTTATGTAAATCTCTGCGATAATGGTGACGGAACCTGCATTGTAACCGGCTGCAATTCGGAAAATACCGCAAGGCAGGTACTCATAACCGCTTCCGCCCCAAGCGGACTGGAAACGGCTATTGCACTTACGGTAAAACCATTTTTACAGCCGGCTCCTGATTTCAGTCAGACACCTCAGCTTTGCATGGGGCAGGGTGCTTTGAAGCTTGCCTATTCGCTCGCATCTGGCAAAGCAGAAGATCAGTCAGATATCTCCTGGTACCGCTGTATCGATGCACAGGGAACGGAAGCTGTGTTAACCGCCGTTTCACGCTTTGAAAATCCAGAGGCTTCTTATCTGCTTACTGCCGGAGATGCCGGATATTATATTATGGCAAGGATTACTCCGAAAAGTTCCTTAAGTGAACCGGGCACACCGGTTTCTCTTATTACAGAAAAACCAGTTTCTTCTGAGGCAATCGACAATCCGGATAGCTTCTGCACCGATTTTCACAGTTTTCCTAACACAAAGCAAGCCGCGGTAAATCCTGGCTTCTGGACAATCGATTATTTTCGTCCTGCCGATACATACAGCTTCGGTAGCTGGGACGGGGTCGATACTGAGACACCATGGGTTTATGGCTATACCGGAAATGGCTGTGAGGGCTGCGGTCTTTATCAGGGAACACAGGGTGCCAGACTAATGTACACACCTGTTAACAAAAGCTACGCAGATATGAGCCTCACGCTGACCGTTGATCCGGCAAAGACTGCCGGACAGGGCTTTGGCAGTGCCGACCAGTACATGGATATCTGCATCAAGTTTGACACAAAGTACTTATCCGGCTATGGACTGCGCATTGTAAGGACACGTGCTGCTTCAAATGCCGTGTCTTTTATCCTCATAAAATATACCAACGGTGAAGTAACCTCTCTCTCTGAGCCGATTATTGCTTCCTGCTATCAGACCGGCTGTACCATAGAGCTAAAGGCTGACGGTACTGTCCTGACAGCTCACATTGAAACCACAACCCCGCAGCTCACCGACCAGAGGCAGCTGGGCTGGGCACATACGGTATACCTTGAAGCCGAAATCTCTGAAAACGAATTCGGCGGCATCTGCATCCAGCATACCGGCAGCACAGGTACCGGAGGATGGCAGAATACAACTATGCTGCATACGCTGGAATTTCAATATAGATAATACAAAAAGTCCGTCAAGACGGGACATACGTACACGCGTATGTCCACTCTGACGGACTACTTACTTTCTATACGGATTCTTTCTATTTAATTACATGAATCCATCCTTCCGGTGCTTCAATCCTTCCCATCTGAATTCCGGTCAGTGTATCATACAGCTTCTGAGTAACAGGTCCCATCTTCTCCATACCTGCAGGCAGGCAGATTTCATTGCCATGATCGACAATCTTTCCAACTGGAGAGATTACGGCTGCTGTACCGCACAAGCCACACTCTGCAAAGTCCTTTACCTCGCTGAATTCCACCTCACGCTCTTCTACCTTCAAGCCAAGGTAATGCTCTGCCACATAGATTAAAGAACGTCTTGTGATAGATGGCAGAATACTGCCGGACTTCGGTGTTACAACCGTGTTGTCCTTTGTTACGAAGATGAAGTTTGCTCCGCCTGTCTCCTCTACCTTGGTTCTTGTGCCCGGATCCAGATACATATTCTCATCAAAGCCCTGATGATGAGCATCAACAATTGCGTGAAGGCTCATTGCATAGTTAAGACCAGCCTTGATATGTCCTGTGCCATGAGGTGCTGCACGGTCAAAATCACTGACACGGATTGTCAGAGGCTTTACTCCACCCTTGAAGTATGGTCCAACTGGTGTGCAGAAGATTCTGAACTGATACTCCTCAGCCGGCTTTACACCGATAACCGCACTGCTTCCGAACATATATGGTCTGATATATAAGGTAGCACCTGTTCCATATGGCGGAACAAAATCTGCATTTGCTGCTACTACCTGATGAACAGCGTCGATAAAGCGCTCCTTTGAAAACACAGGCATCTCCAGTCTCTCAGCAGAACTTACCATACGCTCTGCATTTAAGTCGGGACGGAAGCACACAATATGTCCATCGTCTGTTTCATAAGCCTTTAAGCCTTCAAAGCATGTCTGAGCATACTGTAGCACTCCGGCACATTCGCTTATCACTACATTAGCGTCTGTTGTCAGCTGACCCTCATCCCATGCTCCATTCTTGAAATTGGACACATAGCGGTAATCTGTCTGTATATAGCCAAATCCAAGATTGCTCCAATCGATATTTTTCTTCATTGCAATTTCCTCCATTCTGTCTAGCCCTGTTAATCCTAAACTAAATTACAGCTATTATACTACTTACTTTCCGGTAAATCAATTCAAATTTATTCGAAATTATGGGGTTTTATTTGTCAAAGATATTTCCCTGTGCTTTAACACTCCATGTAGGTTGTCTCAAAGACCTCCTGCTTCACCAGATAAATGTCCGTATCATCATCACAGGCAAAGCATATATAATCGTCCGAATTGCCATACATATATTTTCCGTAGTTCCTTCTGGAAAATACCTTCGTTGGATTTTCCAGATGCTTTGCATATACCAGAGTATCATCAACACAGATACACTGTCTGGCAAACGGAAGAATTTCACACATCGTGTCGCCATCCATTTTCCTGGCAGAAGGAGGGTACTCGAATAACTTATGAAAGCTTTCCTCCTTCGTCTGATATTTCTTTTCAAATATCTTCTTCTCTATCGGATAGACTTCTCCGCAATATCCAATCATCAGATATGTATCCTCAGAAGCAGTTACGAATACATCACCCTCAAAGGTTCTTATCTT
The DNA here is from genome assembly GCA_017624115.1 of Lachnospiraceae bacterium. Classification (GTDB taxonomy): domain Bacteria; phylum Bacillota; class Clostridia; order Lachnospirales; family Lachnospiraceae; genus RGIG8607. Next base: position 12,372 of record JAGANQ010000006.1, on the reverse strand, counting down.
GCAGTCCGTTCCTTCCGCAAACATATCTGTGGTCTTCACATAGCCGTATGTATACGGCAGCTTTTTATACAGCTTGAATTCACTCTTATCAGTGACGCCTTCCCGGGAATAGATAACGTCATAGCTGTCATAATACTCATCAATCCTGTTAAAAAAATAGGCTTCAATTGTCAAATCATCATACAGCTTTTCAAATTCACTCTTGCTGATAAATCCACCAGCCTTATCGATATGACCGCCGCCGTTTCCAATATTTTCTGTGAGGAATTCTGCCATATCATTTGCCGCTACATCAGAAACGCAGCTTCTCACCGACAGCTTATAGCCATTCGGGCATTCATTAAAAATCACGCTGACATCAATGCAATCCACCTGCAGGACGAAATCGCCGATAATACCAAGAATATTCGGGTCACAAGGCTTGGAGCGAATAATTGACAGACGCTTATTCTCGTCATAATTGTGACGTATCATCGCGATACCTGCGGTTTCCATTTCCTGCAGAGTAAAATTCGCATGCGTCAGTCTGCTGATTAATGAGCGGTCAATCCGCAGGAAATCTATCATATCCCAGTCCAGGGGATGACGTATTTCTGACAGCTCATTACTGTCCATATAGAGTCCGTAATATAATGCGGTGGAGATACTGATATCCTCATTGATGTCAAAGCCCTCTGCCTTCAGCATGTCATAGCAGATTGTTGCACAGCTTACCAGATTATTCCGAATCTCTGCCATATCGTTTGAATGTCTGCCTGTGTTATGATGGTCTATCATCGCCACTTGCTCAGCCTCAAAATGCTGTACATTTCCTTCCCCATACTGACAGTCCACCGTCAGCAGAAGCTCCGGCTTTTCAAGCTTTGTCACATACTCTACGGGAATTTTCAGCTCTTTGATAAGCAGCAGCATATTACTCTTTTTCATTTCCATGGAGCCGCCATAGACCAGACGGACTTTCTTTCCCCTTGACTTAAAGTATCTATATAAAGCGTACCCCGAGCCAATGGCATCCGCATCAGGATTATCATGCACCTGAATAACAATCTGGTTGAATTTTTCTAATGTGCTCAGCTTCATATATTGTTCCTCTTTCTCCCTATTCCATACCTGTATTAAAATTATTACGTATTTCCTTTACCTGCTCCTTCTTACTCAAAAATGACTCTGCTACCAACGGATCAAAGGAGCTGCCAATTCCCTCCTCAATAATCGTGAAACCCTGCTCCAGCGTCATTGCTTCCCGGTAGCAGCGTTTTTCAACCACTGCGTCAAACACATCTGCTACTGCCATAATTCTTGCACAAAGCGGTATCTCTGTCTGTTTTAAGCCCTCTGGGTAGCCTTTCCCGTTCCATTTTTCATGGTGATAAAGCACTACATCATGCACGATATCTATATACTGCGGATCCCCCAGTTTGGCCAGCGATTCTCTGACAATCTTTGCGCCATTTACGGTATGCTGCTTCATAACTGCAAATTCCTCATCAGTCAGCTTTCCCGGTTTCTGCAAAATCCTGTCCGGTGTCGATATCTTTCCGATATCATGCATTGGTGCCGCTTTCACCAGATTTTCAACGTAATCCTTTGTCAAAAGGTTTTTATAGTGTCCTTTCCGCTTTAATTCTTCTACAATAAGCTCCACATATTTTGACGTGCGCTTTACATGTCCGCCTGTGCTGCCATCTCTGCTTTCGATGACATTTGCCAACCCATAAACAAGCTCCCCGCGGTACCGTTCCAGCTCCAGCTGGGCAGGTGTCTCCATATTTACATAAATGCCAAGAATAATCACAGCAGCAATAATACTGGTAACCAACGATTCCGGCACTGCTATCTGATATCCCGTAACAACAGTTAAAATCAAAAGAACAGTTCCAATCGCTGTTCTTTTATATTTGTTAATATAACGCCAGCGCCGTAAAAAAATAAATACAGCCAGCAAATCATATACTGCTACCATAACAAAACAGGTATAAACCGACATCCCCATGGAGTAATTACTCACGGTTCCTTCACGAAATTCAAGATTTCCAATATTGGCAGACACAACTATGATATTAAAAATCAGCGTTGCTCTTAAAAGATATCCTACTTTCTTCCGCCCGTCAGAAATACATTCAGTAACCACCAGGATATACCAGAATATTTCAAAAATCAATACATCTATACTTACCAAAAAGCCAAGGTGCAGCAGCCGGTTTACCATATCGCTTACAGTATCAAGATGATTGACCGTATAAACAGTCAGCATATCAAACATTAAATATAAAATACCAAGAATCAGTATCCTGTCAAATACTTTCCACTTGCGTTTTATGGCTGCCTGTCTGTTGTTGTGCCAATAGACAAATCCAATATACAGCAGAATAATCATACATCCCGCCTGCAGCTTATAATGTAACATTCTTATCCCTCCTCATTGTTTCATTATATTCGTGCAAAAATACTTTGTCAACTCCTGGTCTGGGACTGGAACGGTTTGTGATTAAGCGGCAGAACCTCCACATACAGCAAAGCGGCATGTGTCTTCCTGCTGACACATGCCGCACGCTCATCCTTTGGCAAATCGAATCCGGGCTTTTTTGTATCTTCTCTCTCATAAAACAGACTGTCGATACTGACATGAAATATTTCCGCCAGCTCCGGCAAGAACCTCCTGACTCACCCCAAGCCGGCTGCGATAATATTTTATTCTTGTACCCAACATACTCTTCATCCTGTTTCCTCCTGATTCTGAACATTATTCTCCACGGACCGTACATTAAGTATAAATCAGCCACCCTCCCGAAGCAATCGAACCATAGTTGTCTCATCCGTATTATCTCTCAACCATTGGTTGATTTCTACAATTCCGACACGATATTGTTTACCCAGACCCGCTTTTTAATCAATATAAATCCAATAACCGCCTTTATAATCTCCACACTCTGCACGATAAGGTAAACCGAAAGCAGCGGCAATACTGTAAAATGACTGAGCAGAAAGGCAGTCGGTACATTAATCATCATCAGATAACAGCTGTCGAACAGAAATGTAATCACTGTCTTACCGCCCGTTCGCAAGGTAAAGTATGCCGCATGGTAAAAGGCTGCCAGAGGCATGAACACAGAGGCAATCCGAATCAGACCGCACGCCAGGTCGCGCACCTCCTCCGTGGTATTATATGCCTTTGGAAATAACGAAGAAAGTGAAAACATAATACCGCCGATGACACAGCAGACGCTGACAGAAAAGAAAATCATCTTACGGTCAGTATCAACCGCTTCCTCGGATTTACCTGCTCCCAGCAGATGCCCAACCACAATTCCTATTGACGAGCCAAGTGCCGCAAAGATGACATTAAACAGATTCGAAACGGTTGTCGAAATATTTAATGCTGCAACCGCATTCAATCCTCTTGTTGAATAGCACTGCACAAGCACGGCATGTCCGATGGAAAAAAGCGTTTCATTTATCAGCAGAGGCATTCCTTTGCGTATAATCTGCTTCACCAGTGTTGCCGGAAGCTTAAGTGAGCGGTAAACACCCTGTATAAATACATATGCAGACGAATGTGCATGCGTCCATATAGTGACAATACCCATTTCAACAAACCTCGAGACAACCGTTGCAGCGGCAGCTCCTGCCACACCCAGCTTCGGTGCTCCGAAATGTCCGAAAATCAGGATATAATTTAAAATCAGATTCGTAAATACTGCCACAGAGCCTGATATCATCGGAACCATGGTCTGACCTGCCTCCCGCAGAGTGCTTGCATACATCTGCGTGAAAATATAGGGAATCATACCTATCAGCATAATGTGCAGATACGACATACCTGCCGCATATGTTGCTGCAATATCACTGGTACCGTCATCGCTCAGATACAGTGAAACCAGTCTGCTTCCGCCTGCCAGAAATATCACAATCCAAAGGAATGTAAGAAGTATACAACAAATAAATTTGAAGCGAAATGTATGCCGTACACCCTCCTGATTTCCCTGCCCATAAAACTGCGAGCTGAAGAGTGATGCACCTGAAAGTGCACCAAAAATACAGAGATTATATATCATAATAAGCTGATTGACAATCGCTACACCTGACATCTGCTCTGTACCGAGCTGCCCCACCATAACATTATCCAGAAGATTGACAAAGTTTGTGATACCATTCTGCAGCATGACAGGAAATGCTATCATCAATACCATCTTATAAAATTCTCTGTCACCAATAAATTTCTCCTTAAAGCTTTTCATATCTGTTTCCCTTTTTATCTCTTACAAAATATCTATGTATTCTCCATTCAAAGCCTTATTCATGCTTCTGACTGCACAGAATTTACCGCACATCGAACAGCTTTCTTCGATTTCAGGCTTTCTTTCATCACGGATGCGCTTCGCTGTCTCCGGATCCAGCGAGCATTCCCATTGCTTTTCCCAGTCAAAGGTTCTTCTTGCATCAGCCATCCTGTCATCGATATCTCTCGCATGAGGAATATGCTTTGCAATGTCGGCTGCATGTGCTGCTATTTTGGAAGCAATAATTCCCTGTTTTACGTCTTCCACGTTAGGAAGCGCAAGATGCTCGGCAGGGGTAACATAACACAGGAATGCTGCTCCTGCTGATGCGGCAACAGCCCCGCCAATGGCAGACGTAATGTGGTCATATCCCGGCGCGATATCTGTCACAATAGGGCCAAGTACATAGAACGGCGCTCCCATGCAAATCGTCTGCTGCAGCTTCATATTGGCCTCAATCTGATCAAGCGGCATATGTCCCGGACCCTCGACCATTACCTGAACATCCTTTTCCCATGCACGCTTCGTCAGCTCGCCCAGACGGACGAGCTCTTCTATCTGGCATACATCACTCGCATCCGCAAGACAGCCCGGACGGCAGGCATCGCCCAGAGAAATGGTTACATCATATTCCCTGCATATATCCAGAATCTCATCGAAATACTCATAAAATGGATTTTCATTTCCTGTCATGCTCATCCATGCAAACACCAGAGAACCGCCGCGGGATACGATATTCATCTTTCTCTTATGCTTCTTTATCTGTTCAATCGTTTTGCGTGTAATACCGCAATGCAGCGTTACAAAATCTACTCCATCCTCCGCGTGAAGCCGGACTACGTCAATAAAATCCTTTGCTGTAAGCGTGGCAAGGTCACGCTGGTAGTGAATGACACTGTCATAGACCGGAACAGTTCCTATCATTGCCGGACATTCGCTCGTCAGCTTTCTTCTGAAGGGCTGTGTATTGCCGTGAGACGAAAGATCCATAATAGCCTCGGCTCCCATATCCACAGCAGCCATTACCTTTTTCATCTCAATATCATAATCCTTGCAGTCTCTTGAAACACCAAGATTTACATTAATCTTTGTACGAAGCATGGAACCGACACCATTTGGATCAAGGCATTTATGACGTTTATTTGCACATATTGCAACCTGTCCCTTCGCAACAAGCTCACAAATCTCCTCCTCACTTCGATACTCTTTTTGGGCAACTGCCTTCATTTCTTCTGTGATAATTCCTTTTTTTGCTGCTTCCATTTGTGTGTAATAAGTCATAATCATGTACCTCTTTCATTTAAGATATTGGGACAACAGATATTTTGACCCTGTATCATAATAGTAATATAACAGAAAAGCGGAACACCTAAAACGGGTGCTCCGCTCAGCCTGTTTACAAGCTCCCCAACTATTCAGTTTTATAAAAGTGTTATACCATATGCGAATTGAAAAGTCAATTCATTCAGCACAGCCGGCTGCCACCGATAGCTGATTTTCCGCAGCCGCTCCTATTTACCATGTGCGGGAATTCATCTGTCTGAACTGGGCAACCGTAGAAACATGGGAATTCAGACCGCCGTCCACATTGATAATCTGTCCGCTCACATAGCTGCTTTCATCAGAAGCGAGATATACACACATATAACCTATATCCTCCGGGCATCCATACCGGTTAACCATGATATTACTAAGAAAGATATCCTTCAGCGCCTGCGGTATATGCGCTTCATTCTGCGGTGTGACAATCAGTCCCGGACGCACACAATTACAGCGGATATTCTGCTTTCCATACTGCAGGGCGACAGACTGTGTCAGCATATCCACACCTGCCTTGGCGCAGGCATAAGCGGTAGAGCCAAGATCTCCTCCACAGGAAGCCATGGAACCGATGTTGATGATGGAACCGCCTGTCTTATTTTGCTGCATATATGGCAGAACACATTTCGTGGCATAGAACGTACCGCGCACATCACTCTGAAAGACATTATCCCACATTTCCAGGGTCAGCTCATCCACACGGCCATCCTTCAGTCCTACATTGGCAGCATTATTTACCAGAATATCAATCCTTCCATATTTTTCAGCAGTATCAGTAAAAAGCTTTTCGATGCTTTCCGAATCTGTAATATCCATAAAGTGATAATACGCTTCTCCGCCCTCTCTGGTGATACTGTCAACAACAGCCTGACCTTTTTCTTCCCTTCGTCCACAGATAACTACCTTTGCCCCTTCAGCAGCATACAATTTGGCAATCCCGATACCGATTCCACTGGTAGAACCGGTGGCAACGGCAACCTTGTCTTTTAATCTGTCCATAGCAGCCCTCCTGATTCTCTATTCTGCGCTCTGATACATAAAAAATGGCGCAGAACTCTTACTTTATAATATGATACCAAAGTCAAAAGGTTATGCATCCTTTTGGATCTCGTATCCTATTATGAAACAGAATCAGTCAATCTATGCAATGGCAAATTTTCTCAGAACAGCTTTCTATTTTCAGGACTCAGACATAAGCCCATCTTCTGTTAAAAAATAAACCTTATCACATACTTCATCAGCATACTTTCTATCATGTGAAATGCTTATAATAGCACCGGGAAATTGTGCCAGCATCCGGCGTATTACCGGGCCGGAAAGCGGCGAAAAGTTTCTTGTAGGTTCATCCAGTATCAATACATTTGCTCCCGACATACTCAGCTTTAAAAGATACACCTTCGCTTTCTGTCCGCCTGATAATTCAGAAATCGGATGCTCCATTTCGTCTGGAGTATATTTAAGTGCTCCAAGAAATGTCCTGATTCTTGTACGTTCCTGTTTATCTCCGGATTTATCAAGATAATCTACAGGTGTCATATCAGGCTGCAGCATATCTTCATAGTTTTGCGGCATATACTCTGCATGAATATCATCTCTTGATAACAGCTCTTTTGCAATCTTACGCAGCAAAGTGGTCTTTCCTGCACCATTTGAACCAACAATACAGATTTTCTCCGAGCCCCGCATTTTTAAGCTGATATTTTTCGAAAGAATACGTGATTCATCCGGGGTATAAAGCACCTCCAGCGAATAATCGATAACCGTTTTTCCCGCAGGTATAGCAGCATTCTTATCTCCCAGCCTGAAGAAGATCGCCTCCTCCTGCTCAGGCATCTGCGTCATATTTTCATCTTCCCGCTCAAATCTCTTCTCCATAGACTTTACCGCATGCATCTTTTTCTTCAGCAGTCTGGCTTTACCGGGATTTTGTCTGGAAATTACCGCCTGTGCATGGTCTACACTCTGGTATATTTTCTGATATTTTTCATCCCGGATTTTCTTCTCCCTCCTGTCACTCAAAGCCTGCTGCTCCTGCTTTTCAAATTTCGCCAGCCGTTCCTTCTTATATTGTAAATATGGCATATGCGCCACTGTATACCGGCTGGCTGTTTTTCTCCGTATTTGTTCCATATGGATAATCGTATTGGCAGTGTTTTCAATCAAAGTTTCATCATGGGAAATATAAAGGACGATATGAGGCCAGCTGGTTATCATATCCTCCAGCCATTCTAACGTTTCAATATCTATGTCATTTGACGGTTCGTCCAGAAGCAGCAGTGTCGGTTCTGCCATCAGCAGCCGCATCATCTGGGCTTTTACTTTCTCCCCGCCGGACAATGTTTCCATGTTCTGATCTCCGTAAAAGAAATCAACCGGAACATGAAAATCCTTTGCATATTTTCCCAGATTTTTTGGTGTCTGCTCTGAAAACATCGGCTCCTGCATAAAAAATTCATATACTGACCTGCCCTTATCATCATCCGGAAGCTCCTGCGGCAGATATCCGAGGCGTTCTTTGTTTACAATTCTTTCGCCCTTTCCTTCTGCATAGGCTTCAATCAATTCAGGATTATAAATCCATTTCAGCAATGTCGACTTTCCGTTTCCCTCTTCACCAATAATAACAGCTTTGTCACCGTCATTTAATACACACGAAAAATCCTGTAATATAACCCGCAAATCCTTTTTATGCACAATGCTTGCATTCTTTATCTGTAACATATAGCACTCCTCTCCGAAGCTCTTAGAGCAAAGCGGACAAGTCCGCTTTGAACTCCCCTATATAATAGAAAAAAGTCTGTTCCCGTAACCGAAAACAGACTTACACGCAAATAAAACCCCTATATTTTGTCCAAAAAATATCTTCCCCGGAACAAACTCAAACGGCTTAAGGAAAATTGCGATAGTCTAATTTCGGCACACACAAACAAACCTATCTGTATAGGCTTCATCACTAACATGTTTGCTGTTTCCACATTAAACTATCTATTTCATTTCCTCACCTTACACAATGCTCGTGCCTTTCTCTTGTATTAAGTAATAGTATAACATACACTTTGAAGCTCCTGCAAGGCTTTTATGATACTTTTTGCCGCTTTGCAGCGAGCATCAGTTGCACCAATTGTGCAGATTACAGTTTTTCATGATCCTGTAACCATAGCCACTTGTTTTCTTTTCTCTCTATCTGTTTCGCTACATATTCAACTATCTCTGTATCTGATTTAAACTCTCCCAAGCGATGTACTTCCCCTAGTATCTCTAATACCTTTGGGAAATACACCCTTGCATCACCTCGGTCTAAAAGTGCCTTACAAACAGCCAATATTTGTCCGTATGGTACTTTATCCGGAATTATTCCATCAATTAGTGCACTATGGTTTATGCGCAGGTTATCCGTTAAATCCTTTATTATATCTACATTAAGAATCTCACCATAATGATTTCAAAGTATAGTCTCTAATTACTGAATGATATACTCCGCAGAAACAGGTTGATCTTCCGGTATGATTTCATGGTACAAAATATTATCATAAGCTAGAATCATAAATTCCTTAGGTTTTAGCTTTATCCAGTCGCGCAATCTCACAATTGGCATTAAGATTCCGTCCATCGAAAGACTTAATCTTAAATCCGATACTAATTTAACAAACGAACCATCCATAAACACCGGAACAATCTCTTTTCCAAATTCAATTAGTAACGGATTTAGCGAATTTCTTAAATTCCACCATATCTCATTTTGAATCTTAAGATCATCAAATTCTGTGATTTTCTTATCTTCTAATCCCAGAAGGTAATCTGCACTTGTATTTAAGACACCACAAAGACTTTAAAATACCAACATCCGGATATCGCAGTCCTCTTTCATATTGACTTAGTGCTTGCGCTGTAACTCCCAAGCGATTAGCCAGCTCATCTTGAGTAAGTTGTTTTTCTCTTCTGCATTCAGCAATTCTTTTTCCAATTCCAATTTGTATAGTTTCATTATTCATATCATCGCCTCCTCAACAATAGTATAAGCGCCTTTTATAAATCATAAAATCGACAAAATGTTTCTCTGTACTCAACACACCTTCTACTGTTTTCCGTCTTCAACTGCCGGTCTGTCACTCCAGAAGAAAATCCAATGCTTTAATAATTTTAATTCCGTCCTGTGTCTGGGTAAGATCACACTCCAAGGCAATGACAATCTTTTCATAACTATCCCGAATTTTACGCAACGGCGCAAGCTCTCGCTCTCTCGTTTCGGGAGCATTCATAGATTCTGTAACCTGGATGTATTTTTTCTCGTCCGCTCTTTATCTTTGATAAACATACCTGATTCTATAAGGTATTATATCTTTATATACCGTGCTGATCTTGATGCTCCGATACGTTTAATTGAACCACTTTTCACCATCGCACCCAGTACGGCTTCCACGGTGGTAGGGCTGACATCTGGCAGAATCTTGCAGATCTCTGCTTTAGAAAGCGGCGTCAGGCTGTTCAAAACAGTTGCCTCTATCCGTGCCTTTTTGGTAATCTTCTTTCCATGTACTACTGCGAACCGTTTGTCCAGTTCCTTATAACACATATACAGAGTTGACAGGAAGTTTTCAATGAATGGGAAGTAGGTATTTTCATTTGTCTCCCAACCCGCAGATGACTGCCGCAAGGCTTCATAATACCATGCCTTATAATTGTTGATCTGCTCCTCAAAAGAAACATACTTTCCTGCATCATAGCCATTCTTATACAGCAAAAGCAGCGAAAGCAGACGGGACATTCTTCCGTTGCCGTCCCGGAACGGATGAATACAGAGGAAGTCCAGAATAACGCATGGAATTAAAAGAAGCTGATTGATGCCTGCGTCATTTCTTGCCTCCATATATGCAAGTACCAACTGCTCCATGGCTTGTTTCGTTTCACCAGCCGGTGTCGGGCGAAAACGGACTCGCCTGTTTCCGTCTGCATCAACTTCCAAAATTACATTGTCGTCTGTTTTGTATTGCCCGCCGTATTCGTATCCGGCGATTGACATCATCATCTCGTGTAGGCGCAGAATGTCCGCTTCCCGAAAATCAATGTTGTCATATCCCAAATGGATTGCGTTCAGAGCATCTCTATATCCTGCAATCTCAGCCTCATTATGATTGAGCGGTGCACTATTCTGATTGACAATCGCTGCAATACGCTCATCGCTTGTTACGATTCCCTCAATGGCATTGGAGCTTTTAATGGACTGAATCTTTGCCACAGCCTCCAATTCCGTGAAAACCGCCTGATGCTCCTCTTTGCGAACACCGGCCATTGTCTTTAGCGATGCAATATTAGAAGTCAAGTTCACAAGATTTGCAGGCAGCAAACCGTTATTCAAAAAAGAGTAATCAAATTTTCTCATATCGCGCCTTCCTTTCTGCATATATTTTATCCTTTTATATGCAGAAAGTCAATATCGTAGGGGCGTCTTTCTGCATATTGTAATAACAGATTATGTGCAGAAAACAGTGCGAATATGCATATAGCATTGATTCCATAAGAAGGAGCATACAGCTTCAAAGCCTCTGGGATCCTTTCATAAAAGCAAAACGGCCCGGATTGTTCCGAGCCGTTAAAATCAGATTGCTTTAATTTTCTTGAGGTAAGCCACCGCATCCGAATGTCCGCGGAAGTAAAGCTGCAGGCGCTCCATATCATCCAGCTTCCGGGATAACCGAAGACATTGGACAAAGGCGGCGTGTTCCTCCGAGGTCGGGTGAATCTCACCTTTGTCCTCCATCACTTTCATAATACACGGGAACCGCTTTTTCAGATCAGAAATCTGCTGTTGAATTTCATCGTATTCCTCGCTGGTTTTCCGCAGATCCGTCACAATATCACTGTCAATCTCCGGGAAGGAATCCTCCAGGCGGGAGGGCAAATCGAAATATGTGTCACTCATGGTTTTCACTCCTGTTTTTCTTTTACTATAGTAAGGGCATTTGGGATTGACACACTTATGTAGTAACAGCACGGGGTTTCCGCACCGCTGTGTGTTATCGCTCATGATACCGTACTTTTGATTTCTCCGGCGTATTTTCGTCCGGCACATCATCGATCAGGGATTTATCTTTCTGATCCATGTTCAGCAGGATATTCAGTTCCTTTAAGCGTGCTGTCTTTTCAGCCAGTTCTGCTTCTCGTGCAAAAGGCGCTGCCAGCTCAGTACGGGCATTTTCAAGCTGCACCTGGGTGTCTGCCAGCTCTGCCCGAACCGCCTCCTGCTTGCTGGAAAGTCCGTCAATCACATTGTCCATTACATTTGGTCAGACCGTGCCAAAACGGTTCATTCCTTATCATTTGCTCAGCATCACATTTAAGGAAGCATTTTCAAAAACAGACATCAGATAATAGCAGTAAAAGCACTATCCAGGCACCCCCTGATTTGGGGCAAAAGTTCCCCCATCTGTTAACTAAAATGGGGTTAAAAACGCTGGTTCCCCCATCGTTAACTACTAAAAACAGGGTCAAAACACGCCAAATCATTTCAAATCAGGACAAACAGTATCAGCGATTTTGGATACAAGAAAACCCCGGAAAGCCTTGATTTTCCGGGGTTTTTGAGCAATTTTGATTGTAAAAATCCAGCTGATTATCGTTTGCTGAACTGTGGAGCACGACGAGCTGCCTTTAAGCCGTACTAAACTCCTTTGAGCGCCGATTTTCCTTGGTATTCCGGGCTTTTCCGGCTTTTCAATGTTCAGTTGTCCTATTCCTTAACCAAGGAAAATGGTGCATTTTCAATCAGCATCCC
>JAGANQ010000060.1 GCA_017624115.1 Lachnospiraceae bacterium | reverse complement strand
AGGGAATCCATTTGGGTGTTCGGGCTATTTCGACAGTAAAGTATGAAAATGTGGAGGGAGCCGCTCAGCAAACGCAGCTTTTAAAGGAAATCAACCAAAACCTTGCGACTGCAAAAAATAATTATGCCAGCATGACAAATGAAACGCAGGAACCCGGAAAATCTTATATTCAGTCCTTAGAAGGACTCATTCAGATTTATGCGCAGAGCGTTATTGATCAAAGGTTTAGCGATGGAGCTCCTTTGGAAGAGCTGGATGTTACAGAATATGTGCCGGATTTATATAATATGATGGTATACTTTAAAGATTCCGTTATGCAGCCGGTAGGGGAAAGCTATCTTGCTATGGTAAATTTGCTTGATGTGCTGCATACGGATGGAGGTCATACCGGAGATGCAGGCTATGAAGATGTAGAGGCATTGATGGCAGCTACGACAGCAGGAACACTGAAAGCCTACGAAAAAGATAACATTGTAAGTCTGGCAGATTTTGCAGCAGATTACAAGACGATCACGGGATATTTGCTGACAGATGAAAACGGCACGTTTACGAATTTGACGGATGCACAGAAGAAAAACAGCCTTGCTTACTGGGCATATTATGCAAACAATGGTGGTTCCGTTTGCTGGAAAGATATCCAGACACAGATTAACTGGATCTGTAATATTAATTCGGCTACACTGGATGGTTATTCTATGAGTTCCCTGAGCAGTATATCGAATGCACTGGCAATTTTGCGGGGAAGTAATCCTCATGATGCAGTAATTAATGGCGGAGCAATTTATCGGATGGAACAGAGAATCGGACAGAAAATGAGTCCGGAGATTTCTGTTACGATAGATGCGAGTGCTGTCATGGCTATTTTAGGAAAAATCAGTATGACCGCGAAATTGAGGACCAGTGTGTCAGACCCCTACAGTGTAGAAACAGATCGTGATCAGGTAAAATCCTTTTATACAGGATCCTTTAAGGGAGATACAGCGACCGCAGAAGATACCTATGCGATGGCAATCGACTTGTGGGTAAGGACGAATGCCGGATCCGAGGGTGGAGAAGGAACAACCGAAACGACAATAGAAGAAGCAGAAGATGGTTCCACAACATCAACATCAGTAACCACATATCCGGAGCAGGCATATCTGACATTAGAGGGAGCTGTTGTCATGGAGGAGCAGCAGGCACCGGCGGTGGTAACGGATTTAAACGGGGACGAGCAGCCGGTGTATGTTGCCAGCTATACGTTGCAGGATGGCACGACAGGCTCGAAGGAAGTGTTTAAGCGGTACGGCTATTATTATTATATTACAAAGGAGAACGGAAGTGAGGTTGAGGTCTGCTTTGATGATGAGCTGGAAGCTTATGGTGATTCTGTAACGGATGTCACTTATGTACAGAAAATCACGACAACGATTGTAATCGTTGGTTATGAAGGTATCAATCGTGTATGGAATGAAGAACAGATGGCAGGCTTCGAGGGCATTGGCACAAGTACCACACAGGGCGGCGGAAGCTGTTATGTATTTTACGCTGACACACCGGCAGACCAGAGTCGT
>JAGANQ010000059.1 GCA_017624115.1 Lachnospiraceae bacterium | reverse complement strand
GGATAGCAGATGGGTTATACAGAGTACATAAAAAATTGCCTTGAAAGTGAGCCATCCAAAAACAGTGTGGAGGAAGCATACAAGGTTCTTCCTGCATTTATGAAGCAGGACACGGAGACAGGAAAGAAAGAAAATTATAATGCGATTCGCGACCGGTTCAAGGCTATTAATGAGGAATTTTATGCGGCAGGACAGGAGAAGGTGACGGCGAAGAATGGTTTATATCTGCTGAGTCTGATTGATACAATGTCTGTGATGTCACAGGAGATATTCGAGCATTATAAATATTTTGAGAGTTTATATAAAAAAGCACTGAAGGAAATATTGTCATGCTATAAGGAAGAAACCGGCATGTTCGCTGTAAAGGCAGATCAGGCGGTAGACGGCAGTAATCCGCTTGATATGGCAGCGACCTTTATGATTTCCTGTGCGGTACTTAAGGGCTGCCGTATGAGAGCCATTTTAAGTGAGAAATATCTGGAAATCGGTAAGACTTTATATGAGACTGCAGCAGCGATGGCAGCGGAGGAAGGAATCACGCAGATGCCGCAGGAAATGAAGCTTGCATATGACGAGTATCAGAAAACAGTATAACTGGCAGAAGAAAAAGGCAGAGAGGATTTGGATATGAAGTTTGATATTATATTTAAAGAGGCGCGAAGCTTCACATTAGAGTGCAGGGATGCCGGAATTTATCAGTTAGAGGAAGAATATGAGATTTATGTAAACGGTAAGTTGGCGAAAACGACGAATAAGGTCGTACAGACAGTAGGCGGGCTGAAGCCGGATACGGAGTACCAGGTGTATATAAAACAGGGGGATGATATTTCCGAAACAGGGGCATTAAAGACTGATTATGAGAGTTATACTTTAAATGTTCGTGATTTTGGCGCATTGGGAGACGGTAAGCGTGACGATACGTCAAGTATTCAGGCAGCAATCTATTCCTGCCCGAAGGACGGTCGTGTGCTTGTGCCAAAGGGAGTATACAAGATTACCTCTCTCTTTATGAAGAGTGACCTTCGGTTTGAACTGGCAGAAGGTGCGGTATTATCAGCGATTACTGACAGAGAGAAATTTGCCGTGCTGCCGGGACTGATTGAGAGCTATGACGAGAAGAGTGAATATAATCTGGGAAGCTGGGAAGGAAATCCGCTTGACATGTTTGCAGCCATTATTACCTGTATCAATGTGTCGAATGTGATGATTTACGGTAAAGGTGTGATTGACGGCTGTGCAGACCATGAAAACTGGTGGAAGAATCCGAAAATTAAGAGGATTGCATGGCGTCCGCGTCAGATTTTTATGAATAACTGTGACAATATGACGATTCAGGGCATCCGTGTGACAAATAGTCCGTCGTGGAACCTGCATCCATATTTCTCCAGAAATTTAAGATTCATTGACCTGGAAATTCTTAATCCGAAGGATTCTCCGAATACCGACGGACTTGATCCGGAATCCTGCGAAAATGTAGAAATTATCGGTGTGTACTTCTCGCTCGGCGATGACTGTATCGCGATTAAGTCAGGTAAGATTTACATGGGAGCAAAATATAAGGTGCCGTCGAAGAATCTGATGATTCGACAGTGCTGCATGAGAGACGGACATGGCTCCATTACGATTGGCAGTGAGATGGCAGCGGGAGTTATCAACCTGACGGTTAAGGACTGCCTGTTTATCAACACGGACAGAGGACTGCGCATTAAGACCAGAAGAGGCCGCGGCGAGGATGCGATTATTGATGATGTAGTATTTGAAAATATTTATATGGATCATGTGATGACACCGTTTGTTATCAATTCCTTCTATTTCTGCGACCCGGATGGCTATACCGAGTATGTGCGCACCAAGGAAGCACTTCCGGTTGACGAGCGCACCCCGGATATCAGGAAGCTGGCATTCCGGAACATTACCTGTGATAACTGCCATGTGGCAGCAGCATTTATGTATGGTCTGCCGGAACGCAAGATTGAAAAGGTTGAGATGAAGAATATAACCGTAAATTATGCCGAAAAGCCGATGATAGGTGTACCGGCGATGATGGAGGGCATCACCCCTTCTACAAAGCGCGGTATTTATGCAAATAATATTAAAACACTGGAAATAGAAAATGTGAAGGTCGACGGCTGTGAAGGAGAGGTTCTTACGACCGAGAATATTGATAATCTTATCGTGAAAGGAGAATAGATATGACAGATACATTACGTTTGGGAATCAGAGGTCATGATATGGAGGCTGCACCGTTTGAGGAATGGGTGGCAAATATTAAGAAAAAAGGATTTTGCTGCACCCAGCTTGCACTTAAAAAGGCGATTCACGATTTTAATGTAAATAACGAGGCTATGACACCGGGTATGGCGATGTATATGCGTCAGGTATTTGCAGAAAATAAGGTGGATGTGTCCGTGCTTGGCTGTTATCTGAACCTGGCAGACCCGAATAAGGAGAATTTAAAGAAAACCATGGATACCTACAAGGCGAATATCCGTTTTGCGGCACTGCTTGGTTGCGGCATGGTAGGTACTGAGACAGGTGCGGTCAATGAGGAATACCGTTATGAACCGGCAAATCATTCAGAGGAGGCTCTTGAAATCTTCATCGAGAACTGCCGTGAAGTTGTGAAATATGCGGAGAGCATGGGTGTTATTCTTGCGATTGAACCGGTTTACAATCACATCGTATATGACTGCAAACGTGCGAGAAAGGTTCTGGATGCGATTGATTCCCCGAATCTGCAGATTATCTTTGATCCGGTAAATATTATTTCTGTAGATAATTATAAGAATCAGGATGAAATCCTGGAGGAAGCATTTGACTTATTAAGGAATGAAATCATTGCCATTCATTCCAAGGATTTTGTGATAGAGGATAATAAGGTCATCAGTAAGATTACCGGACAGGGTATCCTCAATTATGACTTGCTGATGAGTCTTGTAAAGAAGTATAAGCCGCTGGTACATGTTTTATTAGAGGGTACAAGCCCGGAGAATGTGGAATCTGCGAAGGAATATGTAATCAGAAAATACAGGGAGGCGTAAGCCATGAAGAAATTAGAGGAATATGTAAGAAGTATACCGGATTTCCCGGAGGAAGGCATTATTTTCCGTGATGTGACATCTGTGCTGCAGGATGCGGACGGACTTCACATGGCAATAGATGCCATGCAGGAAACACTGAAAGATGTAGACTTTGATGTAGTTGTGGGACCAGAATCCAGAGGGTTTATCTTTGGCGTACCGATTGCCTATAATATGCACAAGTCCTTTGTTCCTGTAAGAAAGAAGGGAAAACTGCCATGCGAGACGATTTCCATGAGCTATGACCTGGAATATGGCAGTGCTACGATTGAGATGCACAAGGATGCAATCAAACCGGGACAGAAGGTTGTTATCGTGGATGACCTGATTGCCACAGGCGGTACGATTGAGGCGATTATTAAGCTGGTAGAGCAGCTTGGCGGAGAGGTAGTGAAGATAGTATTCCTTATGGAGCTGGCAGGATTAAAGGGCAGAGAGCGTCTGGCAGGAAAGGACGTTGCGTCTGTTATCTGCTACGAGGGAAAATAAAGGACTGCAAAGCTGCAGATACAGGCAGGGGTATCGGAGTGTCTTTCTGAACTCGGGTATCCCGCCTTTTAAAATGGAAAATATTCCAAAAATATAGAAAAGAGGATATGAAACATGTTGCAGGAAAGAATTGAAGTGGTAGTTGATGGAAATAATACAGAAAATTGTCATCCTTATCTGAACACATATGTGCTGGATAATTATCCGACAATCAATGCAGACCGTGTGCGTCCGGCTGTGCTGATCTGCCCGGGCGGCGGCTATGAGCATACTTCTGACCGTGAGGCAGAGGCAATTGCCATTCAGATGAATGCTATGGGCTTTCAGGCATTTGTACTTTACTATACCTGTGCACCGGCTGCTGTATTTCCAAGACCACAGCTAGAGGCAGCAAAAGCGATGATGATGATTCGTGAAAATGCAGAAAAATGGCATGTAGACCCGAACAAGGTTATCATCATGGGATTTTCCGCAGGCGGGCATCTGGCTGCCAGTGTAGGAGCATTTTATAATAAGGAGTTTCTGTACGGACCTCTGCATACCACACCGGAGATGATACGGCCATCCGGACAGGTACTGTGTTATCCGGTTATCACCTCCGGAGAATTTGCACATCGCGGTTCCTTCCGTGCACTGCTGGGTGAAAGGGAAGAGGAGCTGAAGGATTTCGTGTCGCTGGAAAATCAGGTAACAGCAGACACACCGCCGGCATTTATCTGGCATACCTATGAGGATGGCAGCGTTCCGGTGGAGAACAGCCTTTTCTACGCCAGCGCAATGCGCAGGGCAAAGGTTCCTTTTGAACTTCATATCTATCCGAGAGGCGGGCATGGACTGGCACTTGCCAATCAAGAGACGAAATCCGCGAGGGGCAACGAAATTGTACCGGAAGTACAAAACTGGATAGAATTGGCAGGAACATGGATAAAAAATCTGTGAGAATGTTGCAATTTTCGACAAAAATCAGTATACTAAGGTACAGGACATAAAATCAAGCAAGAGTGGAAGGTGAATTCTATGGCAGATGATAAAAGGATAACTCCAGTAAAGGAAGAGAATATAGTTACTGCTGCTTCAGAGGACAGAGCATTACAGAAGCCGGCGGATTTTACAGATCCGGAGGCATTGTATGAAGCCCTGAAGAAGGAGATTTTAGAATATCATCCATCCACAGATTTGATAATGATAGACAAAGCATATAAGGTAGCAAAGGAAGCACATGAGGGACAATTGCGTAAATCCGGCGAGCCTTATATTATTCATCCGCTCTGTGTGGCGATTATTCTGGCAGAACTGGAGCTTGACAAAGAGACAATAGCGGCAGGTCTTCTGCATGATGTGGTGGAAGATACTGTTATGACGAAGGAAGAGCTGACAGAGATATTCGGCGAAGAGGTGGCGCTTTTGGTAGACGGTGTTACCAAGCTGACGCAGTTGACGTATTCCATGGACAGGATTGAGGTACAGGCCGAAAATCTGCGTAAGATGTTCCTTGCGATGGCGAAGGACATCCGTGTGATTCTGATTAAGCTGGCGGACCGTCTGCACAATATGCGTACCCTTCAGTATCAGAGACCGGAAAAGCAGAAGGAAATTGCCAGAGAGACGATGGATATCTATGCGCCGATAGCGCAGCGTCTCGGTATTTCCAAGATTAAGATTGAACTGGATGATTTGTCCTTGAAATATCTTGAGCCCGAGGCATATTATGAACTGGTGGAAAAGATTGCCCTGACGAAGAAATCCAGGGAAGAGTTTGTACGTTCTATTGTCAAGGATGTACAGGCATATATGGAAGAGAGCGACATTAAGGCGCGCGTAGACGGAAGAGTAAAGCACTTTTTCAGTATTTATCGTAAGATGGTGAATCAGAATAAGACTCTGGATCAGATATACGATTTATTTGCCGTGCGCATTATTGTAGATACAGTGAAGGATTGTTATGCGGCACTTGGCGTCATCCATGAGAATTATAAGCCGATACCTGGAAGATTCAAGGATTATATCGCCATGCCGAAGCCGAATATGTATCAGTCACTGCATACAACGCTGATTGCATCGAACGGTCAGCCGTTTGAGATTCAGATTCGAACAATGGAGATGCACCGTACGGCAGAGTATGGTATTGCAGCCCATTGGAAATATAAGCAGGGTATTACCGGTAAGGATGTGGCAAAGAGTGAGGAAGAAAAATTAAGCTGGCTGCGTCAGATTCTGGAATGGCAGCGTGACATGTCAGACAACCGGGAGTTTATGAGCCTGCTTAAGAGTGATTTGGACTTGTTTTCGGAGAGCATTTACTGCTTTACGCCGTCCGGTGATGTCAAGACACTGCCGAATGGCTCTAATCCGATTGATTTTGCCTACAGCATCCACAGTGCGGTCGGCAATAAGATGGTAGGCGCCAGAGTCAATGGCAAGATGGTGCCGATTGATTATGTGATTCAGAATGGTGACAGAATTGAGATTATTACTTCCCAGAATTCCAAAGGACCGAGCCGTGACTGGCTGAATATCGTCAAGAGTACACAGGCAAAGAATAAGATTAATCAGTGGTTTAAGGCGGAGCTTAAGGAAGACAATATTATCAGAGGCAAGGAGATTCTCGATAAATATTGTAAAACGAAGGCAATCGTGCAGAGCGATATTATGAAGCCGGAGTTTATCGAAAAGGTGCTTAAAAAGTACGGCTTCCGAGACTGGGAATCAGTACTGGCGGCTCTTGGGCATGGCGGCTTAAAGGAAGGCCAGATTGTCAACAAGCTGCTGGAGGAGTATGACAAAAAGCATAAGAAGGAAATCACCGATGCAGAGGTGCTGGAGGCGATTTCCTCTGATACAAAGGAAAAGGACAATAAAGTACGGGTGGCAAAATCAGGAAATGGAATTATTGTCAAGGGTATCCATGATGTAGCGGTTCGTTTTTCCAGATGCTGTTCCCCAGTGCCGGGTGATGAGATTGTGGGCTTTGTCACCAGAGGGCGCGGTGTATCCATACACCGTACCGACTGTATCAATATGATTAACCTGCCCGAGATTGACCGTGCCAGAATTATCGATGCCGAGTGGCAGGAGAATGCCGGCGGTAAGGGAAATGAACGCTATCAGGCGGAGATTACGATTTATGCCAATAACCGT
>JAGANQ010000058.1 GCA_017624115.1 Lachnospiraceae bacterium | reverse complement strand
GATACTTTTGGAGAAGATATCATCAAGAATCCCAATGCAATTCCATATGAAGTCAGGGAAAAACTGGATAATCTTCAGAATAATCCTGAGGACTACAAGCGTTTTTATCATAACGTAAACGGTAAGATGGTCCGCCATGACCTCGTACATAATCTGTTTGGTTTTAATATGACAAGAGCGGCAGGCGAGGCACTGCAGAAAATGGCGCCGGATAGGAAAATGCTGCTGTTTTCGCGTTCTTCCTATATCGGAATGCACCGCTATGGCGGTATCTGGACAGGCGACAACCAATCATGGTGGTCCCATATCCTGCTGAATCTCAAGATGATGCCGTCGCTGAATATGTGCGGATTTCTGTATGCCGGCGCAGACCTTGGCGGCTTTGGTTCTGATACGACGAGGGATTTGGTTCTTAGATGGTTTGCACTTGGTGTGTTTACGCCGCTGATGCGAAATCATGCTGCACTCGGCACCAGAGAGCAGGAGTGCTACCAGTTTGAGCACATTGAGGATTTCAGGCATGTTATCGGTGTGCGCTACCGCCTGATTCCGTACCTGTACAGCGAGTATTTAAAGGCGGCAGAAAATGATGATATGTATTTCAGACCGCTTGGATTTGACTATCCTGACGATAGAAGGGCAGTGGAGACAGAGGACCAGCTTATGCTTGGAAAGGAAGCGATGATTGCGCCTGTTTATACGCAGAATGTGAGCGGCAGATATGTATATCTTCCTGAGGAGATGAAGCTTATCAAGTTTATGCCGGACGGAAGCATCTATGAGGAGGTGCTGGCTCAGGGTACACATTATATTGAAGTGGCGTTGAATGAAGTGCCGCTCTTTATCCGAAAAGGAAAATGTATTCCGGTCGTGGACACGGCAGAGAGCGTTGACGAGATTGACATGCGCACCGTCAGATATGTTGGGTACGAGGGAGCAGAGTATGAACTGAGAGAGTAGTATTGTTTCTGGAGGAGAGCACTTGATATTAGGCGGCCGCAGGTGTGAATTTTCTCATTTCATGTGGATATATGAAAAAGGAGCTGTTGGTGATGAGAACAGAAAAGGAAATGTATGACCTTATTTTAGGCATTGCGGAAAAAGATGATAGAATTAGAGCCGTTTACATGAACGGCTCAAGGACAAATCCAAATGTTCCAAAAGATATTTTTCAGGACTACGATATCGTATATGTTGTGGAAGAAACAAAAAGCTTCATAGAGGACAAGGAATGGATAAAACGTTTCGGTGAAGTTCTGTACATGCAGTATCCCGATGAAAATCCGAACTATCTAAGTGATAAAGAAAATTCTTATGGCTGGCTGATGCAGTTTACGGACGGAAATCGGATTGATTTGACCGTCAAATCGGTCAGCCATGTAATGCAGCATATCAAAGATGACAAGCTCTGTAAGATTCTGCTTGATAAAGAAGGCATCCTGCCGCCGCTCGAGCCGGCAACAGACTGCGGATATTGGATTACGAAGCCCTCAAAGGAGCAGTATTTGGCAGCCTGCAATGAATTTTGGTGGTGCACCAATAATATCGCTAAAGGACTTTGGAGACAGGAAATGCTCTATGTGCAGGATATGGCAAATTTCATTGTCAGAATGCAGCTTATCACGATGCTCAATTGGAAAGCCGGGCTTCTGACAAATTGGTCAGTCAGTACGGGAAAATCATCGAAATATTTATGTCAGTGGCTTTCCGAAGAAGAATGGAAGGAGCTGACAGCGACATACTTTGACTGTAATCTGGAGAATGCATGGCAGGCTGTTTTCCGGATGTGTGAATTATTTCAAAATACGGCAAAATATGTCGGAGAGCAGCTTGGATATGAATATAATCAGGAAGAAGGCGCTGCCGCATTGCACTTTTTGGAGCATACATATGAGATGGCGAAGTAGATGCTAAGCCGTTTTTGCGGTTTCCCGCTTAATTTTTATAATTTATCCGGAACAAGCAGGAGCACTCCTAATTGCCTCTGCTGACTTCTGAAAAAACTTCCCTTACATCTTCCACAGCCTGCTGTACTTGCGACGGTTCTTCTGGAGTCAGGTCGCTCCAGCTGTCGTTATTTACATAAACGCAGCCATTCAATATAAGTGAAGTTAAGCTAATAATGACAGTGGTTTTAAAAATTTTTTTCAATGCTTTCAGTTGTCTCATAATTGTTCCTTTCTATTAGAAAATATGTTCATTTAAAAGTGACAATGCAGTGATAAATAGTACAGTGATCACTGCTGTTGCTGCTATGATAGCTATGATGCCAAGTGTCTTCTGGGCTGTATGGCTAAGCTTCTTCTCAGGAAGCGCCGAAACTGCTGATTGTTTCTGT
>JAGANQ010000057.1 GCA_017624115.1 Lachnospiraceae bacterium | reverse complement strand
GATCAGCTCGCAGAGCTTGCACCTTGGAGTGAAAAACTCCAATCTATCAAAAATCGCATGTGAATTATAGTGAATTACTCCAACTCGCAAAGGGCTGGGGTAATTTTATATCTGACCGCATTATTATTTGGCGGTTACAATCGAAGTAACGCACTCTATGGAAAATGTAATCTATAATGAGCTTAGAATGCGAGGGTTTAGCGTTGATGTAGGAAATCTCACCATTATAGAAAGTGCTGAATATGGTAAGGCTGTAAAGAAACAGTTAGAAGTTGACTTTATTTGCAATAAAGGTTCTAAAAAATATTATATTCAATCGGCATATATGCTTGATACAGAAGAAAAAATGGCACAGGAAATCAGACCATTTTTAAAAATTAAAGATTCATTTAAGAAAATTATCATCACATCAAATACTCCAAAGCCATTTTATACGGATGATGGCATATTGATGATGAATGTATATGATTTTTTGTTAAATGCAGATTCGTTGGAATTATAGATAAAGAATGTTCTTTAATTCGTTCTTTTGTTTCAGAAATTCGTTTTCCAAAGAAAAAGAGCACGGCTGAGGGAATTGAGGAGGTTCTTGCAAGATATGAAAAATCAATTATTGATAGTTATCGGCTTACACAGACCGAAGATGAAATTTGGGTAACGGAACAGGTGAATAATCTTTTGTTTCAGAAGAAATAAGAAGTTACATGCAAAATTGGTATCGGAGAGATAAAATAATATATGGAACAGATTAAAATAACAGCATTTGAAATTGAAAAATATGAGGAAATATACAAGCTCTGGATGAGCTGTAAAAATATGGGATTTAACAATGTGGATGATTCCCTTGCAGGTATAACAAAACTTGTAAATAAGAATCCTAAAACATGTTTTGTGGCAGAAACAGAAGGAAAAATAATAGGGACGGTTCTTGCCGGAAATGATGGGCGGCGTGGTTATGTCTATCATCTTTGCGTGGATGAAGAATATAGGCAGCGTGGAATTGGTAAAAAGCTTGTTGATGCCATGCTTGACGGAATGAGAGAGGAAGGAATCAGTAAAGTGGCATTAGTGGTATTTGCTTACAATGATACGGCAAATGCATTTTATGAAAAAATAGGTTTTGTCAAGAGAAATGATTTATTTTATAGAAATATTTCGCTTGTGGAGCTTGAGCGGATTGATACATAGGAGAAAAGACAACCGGCTATAATTTACTTTGCTATCATAGTTTCAAGGAGTTTGACAGACCATGAAAATAGACAGATTGCTCGGAATCCTTTCCATACTGCTTCAAAAGGAGAAAACGACTGCACCGGAGCTGGCAGAAAGATTTGAGGTTTCCAGAAGAACGATTAACAGAGATATTGAAAATCTTTGCAAGGCAGGGATTCCAATTCAGACATCCCAGGGGGCAGGAGGAGGTATCTCTATCATGGAAGGCTTCTCTATGGATCGCACCCTTTTGACATCGAAAGATATGAAGATGATTATGGCGGGACTGCGCAGTCTTGACAGTGTGAGCGGGAGTCATTATTACGGACAGCTCATGGAAAAAATAAAGCCGGGCTCATCGGATATTGTTACGGGAAGTGATGCGATTCTTATCGATCTCTCTTCCTGGAATAATGATGCAATCGCTCCAAAGGTTTCTTTCATTCAGGATGCGATAGAGGAGAGAGCAATTCTTGCCTTTGATTATTATGCACCGTCTGGAGATACCCACAGGGAAATAGAACCGTATTATCTGATTTTCAAATGGTCAAGCTGGTATGTGTATGGATTTTGCCTGATGAGGCAGGATTTTCGAATGTTTAAGCTGAATCGTATGAGTGAAATCAGATGTATGGAACGGCATTTTGAAATGCGTAATGTACAGGCACCAGACCTGTCAATTAGCAGGCTCTATCCTCCTGAGGTAAAGGTAAAGGCTATTGTGGAACCCAGGATGAAGTGGCGTCTGATTGAAGAATTTGGACCGGATTGTTTTACGGTAAGGGAAGATGGCCGTCTGTTGTTTTCCGGTTTCTATTCAGATGAAGACAGTTTGCTTGTCTGGCTTCTCACTTTTGGAGATCAGATGAAGCTGCTGGAACCGGATTGGCTCAAAGAAAAACTCCTGGATATTGCAAATAATATTAAGAAGATTTATGGAGATGATTCGCATGAGTAAATTATGGCAATGCGGGTATTATGATGTAGGGGAAAAGATGGCTCAGCTATCAAAACAAAAGTCTTAGATTTTTGTTTTGATAACTGAGCCATTTAACGTTTCTTATTTGTGCAGCACGTATGGTGTCTCCTGATACACATAGTAATTCAGCCAGTTCGTGTACAGTGTATTTGCATGGCATCTCCAGCTTAGTATTGGGCGCTTTGTCGGGTCATCATTTGGATAATAATTTTTAGGAACAGCGATATCCAGACCCTTTCCGGTATCACGTCTGTATTCATTGTCCAGTGTCATGCGGTCATATTCCGGGTGTCCCATCACAAAGAACTGCTTGCCGTTCTGTGCCATCACAAGGAATGGACCGGCTTCCTCAGATTCAGCAAGAATCTGCAGTCCCGGTACACGGTGGATATCTTCACTGCGGTTCCCGGTGTAACGGGAGTGAGGGGCATTAAAAGTGTCATCAAAGCCACGGACCATTGGAACAGTACGGTCAAGCACCCGCTGCGTATAAATACCCGACAGCTTTTCCGGAAGAGCATATTTTTCTATACCGTAATGGTAATATAAGCCGGCCTGCGCGCCCCAGCATATGTGGAGCGTGGAGGTGACATTGCTTTTGGACCATTCCATAATTGCACGAAGCTCATCCCAGTAGGTCACCTGCTCAAATTCCATCTGCTCCAGCGGGGCACCGGTGATGATAAGACCGTCAAATTCGCGGTTTCTTACCTCACGGTAGGTGGTGTAGAATTTGTTTAAATGGCTGGCGGAGGTGTTCTTGGATACATGGGATTCAATCGCCAGAAATGTAACATCTACCTGCAGCGGTGTGTTGGAGAGTGCGCGCAGAAGCTGTGTTTCTGTATCCTCCTTAATTGGCATCAGATTTAAAATAGCAATTTCCAGAGGACGGATATCCTGCATGGCAGCACGGTTTTCGTCCATCAGGAATATATTTTCGGATTCTAAAATCGACCTTGCGGGTAAATCATTTTGTACTTTAATCGGCATAGCTACCTCGATTCTGCCGTTTGTCGGCTGGTATTTTTACATCGTGTATATGCAATTCTACCACGGGCATTCCTTATTTGCAATCCCTTCAAGTACGGACATGTTTCTTTCCTGGACGGACAAAGCTCTGGATTTCTCCGGCGTGAAGCAGAAAATAGCACAGGCATATCACACAGATACGGCAGGCAAGAAGTATCAGTTCAGAAATCTGCGGGCATGGCAGCAGGCGGGAGAGAAGCTCTGTTACAGCAAGAGAAGCTGCCAGCTTAATAAGCGGAAGGAGGATAAAGCTATAGGCAGAAAAAGAAAAGTTCACCAGTCTTTTAGCAGAATACAGGTGTAGGGCAGCGATAACGAGCTGGCTGATTAAGAGTCCCCACAGATATCCGAGAATGCCTGTTTTTGGAACAGCGAAAAAGACAAACAGGATACGGATTGTCAGCGCGATGATATTGTGAAAGAATGTAAGTCCGGTTTTTTCCAGCCCGTTCAGGATGCTTCCGGCAGTTGTTGTCACATAGAGAAACGGACAGAGCCATGACAGGATACTTATGTAAAGTCCGGCAGTCTGGTTGTGAAAGATGAGCGTGCCCATTTCATTTCCGTAAAACAGAAAGATACCGGTAAATAAAATGCCGATAATCAGACTGTAGCGGACGGCGAGTCCCGATACCTGTCTTACCTGCTTCTGGTCGTTGACTGCCTGCGCCTGTGCGATGGCGGGCAGCAGCATAACGGAAATCGAATTAGTCAGTGCAGAGGGAAAGAGAATAAAGGGCATCGCCATACCGGTGAAAATGCCGTATACCTCCAGTGCCTCACTGGTGGTATGACCGAAGCTTCTTAAGGAGGTCGGAATACAGACAGATTCGATGCTCTGCAGGAGACTTAACAACAGTCTGTTGGCAGATAAGGGCACGGCAAGGAGCAGGATGCGCTTTAACTGCAGAAGGTGCGAAGGTGCCTGCGGCGAATCATTGTTTGACAGTCGGATGCTCCCGGAAAGGCTCAGTGCCAGCAGACAGTAGAGGACGGAGGCTGCTTCGCCGAGCACCAGACCATACACGGCAAGCAGGGGCGTGGCGGATTGTCCCTTTTCCAATGCAATCATAACAAACAGATAGACAGAGAAAACGCGTACAAGCTGCTCGGCAAGCTGTGAGAATGCTGGTACGGAAGCCTTCTGCATACCATAATAGTAACCGTTAATACTGCTGTGCACGGCGCCAAGAGGAAGAGACAGTGCCATAATCTGTAACAGTAAAATACAGCGTTCTTCCTTTAGAAAGCCGATGGCTATCGGAGCAGCAAAGTGATACACGAGGATTCCCAGCACGGAAGAAAGAAATACAGATAAGTATAATCCTGATACGAGTGTCCGCCTGGCGCCTTTGGCGGAGCGGGCGGAATATTCATAGGCAGTGTAGCGGGAAACTGCTGTCTGGATAGAGGCAGTGCAGACTGCATTGCACAGTCCGTATACCGGAAAAATAAGCTGGTAAATTCCCATACCTTCCGCACCAATCTGGTTTGAAAGGAATATTCTATAGAAGAAACCAAGAATCCGGCTTAAGAAACCGGCAGCAGTCAGAAGAATTGTGCCGTGAATGATAGGATGAAGGCGGGAGCTGTTCATAAGACACCTCATGTAAAGGATTATTAAAGTATATCAGAAAATTAGAATAATATGTCTGTAGGGATTGACAGTATTGAAATCCGGTGGTAAGATAAATTAAATCCTAGTAAAATACTAGGAAATGAAAAGGAGTGAGAAACAGTCATGGGAGAGATAATTTATCTGGATAATGCTGCAACTACCAGAGTAAGACCAGAGGTAGTGGATGCGATGATACCATATTTTACAGAAGACTACGGAAATCCTTCTGCCGTATATAATCTGGCTTCCAGAAGCCGCAGTGCGGTAAATGGTGTAAGAGAGCAGATTGCTGCAACACTGGAGGCAAAGCCGGAGGAGATTTATTTTACGGCGGGAGGAAGTGAGTCGGATAACTGGGCGCTGAAAGCTATATTTGAGGCGAATAAGAGTAAGGGAAATCATATCATTACAACGAAGATTGAGCACCATGCGATACTGCATACCTGTGAGTATCTGGAGAAGCAGGGCTGTGAAGTGACCTATCTGAATGTGGATGAGAATGGAAGAATAAATCTGGAAGAATTAAAACGGGCTATCCGTCCGACGACAATCCTGATTTCCGTTATGACCGCCAATAATGAGATTGGTACGATTGAGCCGATTAAGAAAGTCGGAGAGATCGCAAAGGAGCATGGCATTTATTTTCACACGGATGCCGTACAGGCATATGGACAGATACCGATTTCTGTGGAGGAATGCCATATCGACCTGTTAAGTGCCAGCGGACATAAGCTGAATGGTCCTAAGGGTATCGGCTTTCTGTATGTGCGCAAGGGTGTGAAAATCGGTTCGTTTGTCCACGGAGGTGCACAGGAACGCAGACGTCGTGCCGGAACGGAGAATGTACCGGGAATCATCGGGCTCGGCAAGGCTGTGGAGCTTGGATTTGCAGATATGCAGGAGAGAAGCGAAAGAGAGACAAAGCTTCGCGATTACTTGATGGAGCGTATTATGGCAGAGGTTCCTTATGTGAGAATCAACGGTGACAGGACAAAACGTCTGCCGAATAATGCGAATTTCAGCTTCCAGTTTATTGAGGGAGAGTCGCTGCTGATTATGCTGGATATGAAGAAGATTTGTGCATCCAGCGGCTCGGCATGTACCTCCGGTTCTCTCGACCCGTCGCATGTGCTGCTGGCAATCGGACTGCCGCATGAGATAGCACACGGCTCATTACGATTGACGCTGGGTTATGAGACAACGAAGGAAGAGATTGATACAGCAGTAGAAGCGATTAAAGAGATTGTGCAGAAGCTTCGGGATATGTCCCCGTTGTATGAGGATTTTTTAAAGAAACATTCGGAAAAAGAAAAATAAAGACGGCTTGCGCAGGAAGACGCAGAGAAAGGAAAAACATGTATTCAGAAAAGGTGATGGATCATTTTCAGAATCCCAGAAATGTCGGGGAGATTGAAAATGCCAGTGGTGTAGGAACAGTAGGAAATGCCAAGTGCGGAGATATTATGAGAATTTATCTGGATATTGATGAAAACCAGGTGATTCGTGATGCAAAATTCAAAACCTTTGGCTGCGGGGCGGCAGTAGCGACCAGCAGCATGGCGACAGAGCTTATCAAGGGCAAAACAGTACAGGAGGCTTTGCAGATTACAAACAAGGCTGTGATGGAGGCTTTGGATGGGCTGCCGCCGGTGAAGGTGCATTGCTCGCTGTTAGCGGAGGAAGCGATTCACGCTTCGCTTTGGGATTACGCACAGAAGAACCATATTACGATAGAAGGACTTAAGGAACCAAAGAAGGATATCCATGAAGGGGAAGAAGAGGAACTGTCTGTATAATACAGGCAGTTCTTTTTGTGTAATAGGAAATTCCGATAGAATTTCCTATTACACAAAAAAGCCCTCCGGGCAGGAACGCACTGCGGCGCAGCGGAATTATGTCGCTATGGCGACCGCCGCAGGCGGAGAATCCTGCAAAGCAGGATTCTTTTTGCTAGGGATAACAGAATAGTTTCTTATGTTGAGATGGTAAAAACGAAAGAAGTGTGTTATACTATAAAGAGATAGTTTCAGGGAGATATAGAATGGAAAAGAAGAAGGTAGTAGTCGGCATGTCCGGGGGAGTGGATTCCTCGGTGGCGGCTTATTTATTAAAAGAACAGGGATATGATGTCATTGGTGTGACGATGCAGATATGGCAGGATGAGGAACCTCTTAAGGAGGAAGAAAACGGGGGCTGCTGCGGTTTAAGTGCTGTGGATGATGCCAGAAGAGTGGCAGAACAGCTTGATATCCCCTATTATGTGATGAATTTCAAGCGGGAATTTAAGGAAAAGGTGATGGATTATTTTGTCGCGGAGTATTGCGCCGGACGGACACCGAATCCCTGTAGTGCCTGCAACCGTTATGTAAAATGGGAAGCGCTGCTAAAGCGCAGCCTTGATATCGGAGCCGATTATATCGCGACAGGGCATTATGCGAGGATTGAAAAGCTTCCTGATGGCAGATACAGCTTAAAGCGCGCGGCAACAGATACCAAGGACCAGACATACGCATTGTATAATCTGACACAGGAGCAGCTGGCACATACCCTGATGCCGGTGGGGGATTATGAGAAAACACAGATTCGTGCAATCGCGGAGAAAATAGGCTTAAGAGTAGCGAATAAACCGGACAGCCAGGAAATCTGCTTTGTGCCGGATAATGATTATGCGGGTTTTATTGAGCGGAGCATGGGTCAGAAGCTGCCCGAGGGGAATTTTGTCTCGCCGGAGGGAGAGATTCTGGGGAGGCATAAGGGTATCATCCATTATACGGTCGGACAGCGAAAGGGGCTGAATCTGGCACTTGGGTATCCTGCATTTGTACTGGCAATCCGCCCTCAGACAAATGAGGTAGTAATCGGGGATGGTACACAGGTTTTTACACAATGTGTATATGCGGATCGGCTGAACTGGATGTCGAGGGAGACGATTGAAGATGGCATGAGAGCGACAGGGAAAATTCGTTATAATCATAAAGGAGCACCCTGCCGCTTATATATAAGAGAAAGCAACAGACTGGAATGTGTATTTGACGAGCCGCAGAGAGCGGTAACGCCCGGACAGGCACTGGTATTATATGACGGGGATTATGTGCTGGGCGGCGGAACTATCATTGGAACAGGGATGTAGATAACATGAGCTTTACGCTGGAAACAATCAGTCAGAGATGTGCAAATGTGAAGGAATATAATGCCGGGAGGCTGCTGATGACGCAGACAAAGCTGGATTCCGTACAGAGCTTCTGGAAGGGTGAGGTGACGGTTCTTTCACATGTTATGGAAGGCGAACAGAATTACGAGGTGCGTTTCAGTCTGCAGGATGGCGAGTACCAGAATTTCAGGTGCAGCTGTGAAGAACATTTTCGGGGCTTGTGCCGCCATGGGGCAGCGGCTTCCTTTGCGTATTATACGATGATTCACCAAAAATCACAGATGCAGGCATCAACTTCTCCTGCAATGCAGAAGATTCTTAAGGATTACCAGAATCAGGGAATTTCTGATATGATGCAGACACAGCATGAGGGAAAAGTTATGCTGATGCCGATACTTTCCTGCCAGAATGGCAGAGCACAGGTGAGATTTAAGATTGGTAATGACAGGAAGAGCTATATTCTTAAGGATTTAGTAGAGTTTTATTTTCATATGAAGCTTAATGAGACAGTAGCTTACGGAAAGGCGTTGAGCTTTGTACATTCGGAATGGTCTTTTGCCAGAGAGAATCTTCCGGTTCTTTATTTTGTGATGGGAGCGGTAGAAAATGATCTGGAATATTTTAAACAGTATAATCCGTACCGTCCGGAAAGCTGCAGAAAATGTAAGGAGCTGCTGCTTACAAAGGAACAGCTTGACAGGCTGATGGCATTGTATAAGGGAAAAAAGCTGGCAGTTACAGGTGACACAGGATGGGAGAAAAATCTGAAGGTTCTTGAGGAGAATCCGGGACTTCATTTACAGCTTGAGGAGAGTCCTGAGGGCTATCAGCTCGTGCTGAAGGAGCAGGTGGCAGTGCTGGAGGGAAGAGAGAGTCTGTATCTGCTGTATGGAGATAAGATATATTGTTCAGACAGGGCTTATGCACGTGATATGGCGCCATTCTTAAGAGAAGCAGGAAGAACGGGCAAAAGCACAGCCTATCTGATTAACCGCAGGGACATGCCGGGGCTTTGCGGGCAGCTTCTGCCCTGTATATCAAAATGGGTGAAGCTGGATTCCGGCGGAGTGGATTTAGAGCAGTATATGCCAAAGCCGGTAGAGGCAACATTTTCCTTTGATGTGAATGAAGAGGGAGCCGTGACCTGTGAGGAAAAGCTTACATATGGCAGCTTTTCCTTTAACCCGGTTAAGGGCAGCAGCGTCCCGGTAAACGTGTACCGTGATTATCCGGGAGAGTATAGAATACGTGCCACGGTTGAGCGGTATTTCCGGTATTATGATTTGGAAAGCGGGATTCTTATGCTGTATGATGAAGATGAGATTTTCCGTTTGCTGGATGGGGGCATGGATGAATTCATGCAGCTTGGGGAGGTGTATGTTTCAGAAGCGTTTAAGGCGGTCAGAGTGCTGCCATCGCCGAAGATTTCGATGGGAGTATCGCTGGAAGGAAATATGCTGGAGCTCACGATAGATTCGGGAGGGCTTTCTGAGGAAGAGCTGGTTGAGCTGCTTAAGAATTACCGCCTGAAAAAGAAATTTTACCGTTTGAAAAAGGGCGAATTTATCAAGATAGAGGATACCGCGCTGGCAGTCTTTTCTGAGGCTGTGGAGGGACTTAAGATTTCTTCCGGGGAGCTTAAGCAGGAGAAGGTTTTACTGCCTGCATACCGTGCGATGTATCTGGAAAATGTATTGTCGAACGAAAGTATTGATTTTAAGAGAAGCAGGGAATTTAAAGCGCTGATTCGTGCCTGCAAAAATATTGAGGACAGTGATTTCGAGGTGCCGGAGGGACTTGCGGGAACGCTCCGCGGTTATCAGAAGACAGGCTACAGATGGCTGAGGACTTTGAGCCAGTATGGATTTGGCGGAATCCTGGCAGATGAGATGGGACTTGGAAAGACGATACAGATGATAGCTTTGCTGCTGTCTGTGAAGGAGGAGCTTGTAAAACCGGCATTGATTATCTGCCCGGCATCTCTGGTATATAATTGGGAGAATGAGCTTCACCGGTTTGCACCGGAGCTTTCAGTACTGACAATAAGCGGCACGGCGGAGGAACGCGGGCAAATTCTCAGAAATGAAAATGCAGCACAGATATGGATTACTTCATATGATTTATTGAAAAGGGACTTGCCGTCCTATGAAAGTGTGGAGTTTTCTTATCAGATTATAGATGAAGCTCAGGTTATTAAAAATCATTCAACACAGGGAGCAAAAGCTGTGAAAGCGATTCATGCGCAGCATCGGTTTGCATTAACCGGTACACCGATAGAAAACAGATTATCAGAGCTGTGGAGTATTTTTGATTATCTGATGCAGGGATACCTGTACTCCTACTCGCAGTTTCGAGAGGAGCTGGAGGTGCCGATTGTGAAGAATGAGGATGAGCAGGCGGCACTGCGGCTTCGCAGACTTCTAAAGCCATTTGTGCTGAGACGGCTTAAACAGGAGGTACTGAAGGAGCTGCCGGAGAAGTTGGAAACAGTGGTATATTCCCGCATGGATAAGGAACAGCAGCAGCTCTATGCGGCTTATTCTGCTAAGGTGCGCAGTGAGCTGGAAAGGAGCACACCGGAGGAATACAGGGAAGGTAAAATGCAGATTCTGGCGGCGCTTACACGGCTGAGGCAGCTCTGCTGTGACCCGGGGCTGTGTTATGAGAACTACCGTGGTGAGTCGGCCAAGCTCAATACCTGTATGGAGCTTATCGGGGAAGGACTGGAGGCGGGACACCGTTTCCTGCTGTTTTCACAGTTTACCACGATGCTGGACAGGATTAAAATAGAGCTTGAGAAGAAGGGAATACCATATTTTATGCTGACAGGCTCCACGCCGAAGCAGGAAAGAGTGCGGATGGCGGAACGCTTTAACGAAGGAGAAGCAGGCGTATTTCTGATTTCTCTGAAGGCAGGAGGTACAGGGCTCAACCTTACCGGGGCTGATATGGTTATCCATTATGACCCATGGTGGAATCTGGCGGCACAGAATCAGGCAACAGACCGTGCACACCGCATCGGGCAGAAAAATAGGGTGACAGTGTGGAAGCTGGTTGCCAAGGGTACGATAGAGGAGAATATTATCCGTCTGCAGGAAAATAAACAGAAGCTGGCGGAACAGATTATAGGTGGAAATGAGAAGGGGCTGGCTTCCTTTTCGCAGGAGGAATTACTGGAGCTGTTAAATGAGCTTCCGACATAAGCTGGTCGGAAGCATCTGAATAAAAAATCAGGAGGATAAACGCATGGCAGAAAAAAGAGGAAATGTAATTGTAGGACAGTCGGGTGGACCGACAGCGGTCATTAATTCCAGTCTGGTAGGTGTGTATAAAACCGCCAGAGACAGAGGTGCCGGTAAGGTATATGGTATGCTGCACGGAATTCAGGGACTTTTGGAGGAAAAATATGTAGACCTTTCTGAGCATATAAGAAGCGATTTGGATATCGAGCTTTTGAAGCGTACTCCATCATCCTTCCTTGGTTCCTGCCGTTATAAGCTGCCGGAATACAGCGATAAACCGGAGGTATATGAGAGAATATTTGAAATCCTCAACAAGCTAGAAATCGAATTTTTCTTCTATATCGGCGGTAATGACTCCATGGATACGATTAAGAAGCTGTATGATTATGGTCAGACAATCGGCAGCAGAATTCATTTCATGGGGGTACCGAAGACGATTGACAATGACCTTGCTGTGACAGACCATACACCGGGCTACGGCAGTGCTGCCAAGTATATCGGAGCGATTACCAAGGAAATCATCCGTGACGGTCTGGTATACGATACCAGAAATGTGACAATCGTGGAAATCATGGGACGTAATGCAGGCTGGCTCACCGGAGCAGCAGCCTTGGCATCCTGCGAGGACTGTGAGGGCCCTGATATGATTTTCCTGCCGGAGGTGGATTTCGATATGGACAGCTTCCTTGGAAAAGTGGCAAAGCTTCAGGAAAAGAAGAAATCTATCGTTATTGCAGTATCTGAAGGCATCCATATGTCAGACGGAACCTATGTCTGTGAACTGACTGACAATGTCAGCCAGATTGACTCCTTTGGTCACCGTACTCTGACGGGAGCAGCAAGCTATCTGTCTAATAAGGTAGCTTCTACCTTTGGCTGTAAGAGCAGAGCAATCGAGGTCAGTACCCTGCAGCGCTGTGCTGCGCATCTGTCCTCCCGTGTGGACATCACAGAAGCATTTCAGGTCGGCGGTGCGGCTGTCAAGGAAGCCTTCGAGGGTGCAAACGGCATGATGATTACACTTAAGAGGGTGTCGGATGACCCGTACATCTGTGTGACAGATATCTATGACGTACATAAGATTGCCAATGTTGAGAAGAAGGTGCCGAGAGAGTGGATAAATGACACGGCGGATTATGTAATGCCGCAGTTTATCAGCTATATCAAGCCATTGATTCAGGCAGAGCTGACGGCGATTATGACGGACGGACTTCCGAGACATCTGGTTTTGAATTTGAAATAAGTTAAGTATACAGGGCTGCTGCAAAATGATCGGACTAAATTTTATACTTAGTTTTGCAGCAGCTCTCTGCTGGTAGGAGGTAGCTTTGCATGGAAAATTCGATTCGCACTTCCTCCGCATTTGTGGTTTGCCGGTGTAAGGCTTACAATGTATGAAACACTGGTTTACGCTTCTCAAAGGTAGTAACATACTGAAATCCGCAGCTCTTAAGCAGTTCAGGCAGCTTCTCAAAATCCCACGCCAGGTGCTCCGGTTTGTGACCGTCTGAGCCTAGGGTGAGGATTTCGCCGCCAAGCTCTCTGTAGCGTTTAAGAATTGTCTCATGCGGGTTCGGATGCCCAAGACCATATTTGAAGCCGGCGGTATTGACCTCAATTCCCTTTCCTTTCTCAATCAGCGTTCGCAGACATTCATCCAGAATATCCATATAATCCTCATAGCGGTATACAAAGCTTTTATCCGGGCAGTAGCGGACAATATAGTCCAGATGGCCATATACATCAAAATCGGAAAATGTGTTTATATTTTCCAGAATAGATGCAAAATAATGACGGATAACAGTTTCCGGCTTTTTTCCCTCCCAGAATGATGGATAGTAGGGATCTGCCTTGTCTACAACGTGGGAGGAACCGATGATAAAATCAAAGGGGTATTCGATTACAAATTTTCTGTGGATGTCGGCAAGATGAGGCTGTAAGCCAAGCTCAACACCGATTTTAACGGAAAGCCTTGTGCCGTATGCTTCTTTAAAAGAATTTAAAACAGAAAAATATTCTCTGACATCAAACAAAAATAAATCCGGGTCATCTGGATAATCATAATCCATATGGTCAGTAATGCAGATTTCAGAAAGCCCGAGAGAAACGGCTTGCTCCAACATTTTTTTAACCGGGGTATCGCTGTCACCGGAGAAACAGGTATGTACATGATAATCAGGCAGCTGCTGCATAGTAAAACCTCCTTTTGAACTATGATAGCAAAAATGCAGAAAAAGTCAATCTTTGTCGTTTTATGAAAAAAAATTACTTGAAAAAGAAACGGAGTATGGTAGTATTATAATGAAGAATTATGTAAAGATTGTGTTAAGAAAATGAAAATTTCTATTTAATTAAGGGGAGAAAAATCCCCAGGGTGCGGAGGTAAACAATGACAACGATGGAAACTGTGCAGGTGCTGTTTCAGTTTATGGGCGGTCTGGGTATGTTCCTGTATGGAATGCATATCATGGCGGAGGGCATGCAGAAATCGGCAGGAAATAATGTAAAGAAGCTGCTGGGATTTCTTACGAATAACCGTCTGATGGCGATTCTGGTGGGAGCACTGATTACAGCGATTATTCAGAGCAGCGGTGCAACCACGGTCATGGTGGTAGGCTTTGTCAATGCGGGTATTTTGTCACTTACTCAGGCAGTAGGCGTTATCATGGGTGCGAATATCGGTACCACAATTACAGCGTGGATTGTATCATTGAGCCAGCTGGGAGATGCCTTTGAGATTATGAAGCCTGCTTTTTATGCACCGATGTTAATCGGTGTCGGGGCATTGATGGTGTTGTTCTGCAAGAAACAGAAGAAAATTACTGCCGGTGAGATATTTATTGGTGTTGCTCTGCTGTTTATTGGTCTGGAATTTATGTCCGGTTCAATCGCACCGTTTACAGATGCTCCGATTTTCTCCAAAGCATTTCAGGTTCTGGGCGGGAATCCCATTCTCGGTATTATTATAGGAGCACTGGTTACGATGCTGTTGCAGAGTTCCTCTGCATCAGTAGGTATCCTGCAGACGCTTGCCATGAATGGTGTCGTAACAACAAATGCTGCTATTTTTATTACACTGGGTCAGAATATCGGCTCCTGCTTCACAGCAATCCTTTCCTGTGCCGGCGCCGGAAAGAATGCAAAGCGTGCGGCGGCTATTCATTTGATGTTTAATGTTATCGGAGCGCTGATATTCGGAGGTGTGCTGTATGCAGTATTCCTAATCAGAAAGGATATTGCGGGACATAATATTACAAACGTGGAGATTTCTGTTTTCCATACGATATTTAACTTTTTGAATACAGCCATGCTGTTTCCGTTTGCAAAGCAGTTGGTTTCCTTGTCGAAACTCATCATTAAGGATGGCGGAGATGATGAGGTAGAAGAGGTAGAGGCACTGGTAGGCAAGCACCTGGATGACCGTCTGCTGATGTCCTCTTCGGCAGCAGTCGAGGCAGTCATTGATGAAGTAGTACGCATGGGAAGAGTGACGCTGCAGAATTCTATCGATGCGGTGAATTCCGTTATGCAGAGGGACAGTGAACTGGCAGAAAAGGTGGTAAGCAGAGAGACAACCATTAACAATCTTGAAAAGCTTCTCACTGAATATCTGGTCAAAATTAACAATTTACCTCTCACAGAAGAGGAAAAGCTGGTTATTAACAATCTGTTTTATACTATAAGTGATATTGAGCGTGTGGGTGACCATGCTGAGAATATCGCAGAGACAGCGCAGTATCTGATAACACACGATCTGGCTTTTTCTGACACGGCGATAGCAGATCTTGAGGAAATCGGCGGCAGGGTAGTGGAGTCCTTTGCCTATGCGATTGATGCCAGAGAGACAAACAGTATGGAATCTCTGCGCAAGGTAAGCCAGTATGAGGACATGGTGGACACTCTGGAGGAGGAACTTCGTGAAAAGCATATCCAGCGTCTGTCCAACAATCAGTGTAAGCCGTCTGCCGGAGTTATGTTCCTGGATATTGTAAGCAATCTGGAAAGAATGTCCGATCATGCTTATAATATTGCCGGTTATGTAAAGGATGAAATGTAGTTTCGGCTGATTTTATGCAAATCGTACAAATACTTTATAAAAAAACTCGGAAATTAAATAAAAATGGACTTGATATTTTCGCATAAATTAGGTAGAATACAAATGGATTGATTTTTGTTTAACAAACTTATGAACTTTTTAGGAGGAATTAAAAATGGCAGTAAGAGTAGCAATCAATGGATTCGGCCGTATTGGTCGTCTTGCATTCAGACAGATGTTTGATGCAGAAGGATACGAAGTAGTAGCAATCAACGACTTAACAAGCCCTGAGATGCTGGCACACTTATTAAAGTACGATACAGCACAGGGAAGATATAAGTATGCTGAGACTGTACAGGCTGGTGAGGATTCCATTACAGTAAACGGAAAGAAGATTACAATCTACAAAGAAGCAGATGCTTCCAAGCTCCCTTGGGGTGAGTTAAAGGTAGATGTTGTTCTTGAGTGTACAGGCTTCTATACATCCAAGGAGAAGGCTTCTGCTCATATTACAGCAGGTGCACGCAAGGTTGTTATTTCTGCTCCAGCAGGAAATGACCTTCCTACAATCGTATACAATGTAAACCATGAGACATTAAAGGCTACAGATACAGTTATCTCTGCAGCTTCCTGTACAACAAACTGCCTGGCTCCTATGGCTAAGGCACTTAACGATTTAGCTCCGATTCAGTCTGG
>JAGANQ010000056.1 GCA_017624115.1 Lachnospiraceae bacterium | reverse complement strand
TTTATGAAATAGGAGGATGCAATATGGCAGATAATACCTTTCATTCAACAGTAGAGTCTTTGTTCAAGGGAATGGATGGCTTTATTACAACCAAGACAGTCGTAGGAGATGCAATTCATGTAGGAGATACCATTATCCTGCCGTTAGTGGATGTAAGCTTTGGTGTGGCAGCGGGAGCATTTGCTGAGGATAAGAAGAATAACGGAGCAGGCGGTATGGGAGGAAAGATTTCTCCGAGTGCAGTGCTGGTGATTCAGAACGGAACGACAAAGCTGGTTAATGTAAAGAATCAGGATGGTCTGACAAAAGTGCTGGATATGGTGCCGGATTTTGTGAATAAGTTTGCGCCGGGCAGAGAAACTGCTGCAGCTGAGGAAGCGCAGCCAGAAGAAACACAGAAGGAAGAAACACAGTCAGAAGAATAAAAATGTTATCATAAGGGAGCTTTTGGCATAGGATATAGTGAAATCATGTGCCGGAGGCTCTTTTTATGTGTCGGATGATAGGCTTTATTCTGTTCTGGATAGCGGTAGGAGTGGCACTGTCGCTTTGCTTCCGCAGTCCGGTATTTCGAACCTTGCTGGCGCTGGTTTTATTAGTGTGCGGGTTCAATCTTTTTTGCAAATAGAGAAGGAGAGACAAAAAATAAGACTATTGTGAAGCAATCCTGTTTCACAATAGTCTCATTTCATTAAAAATCTTCGATTCTTTAGGCACGCTCTACTAAACCGCTTCTTAAGCAGGAAGTACAAACGTACATCTTCTTTGCTGCTCCATTTACCTTAACGCGAACGGACTTAACATTTGCCTTCCAGATAGCGTTAGTCTTTCTATTAGAATGACTCACATTGTGACCGAAGTGAGCACCTTTACCACAAATACTGCATTTTGCCATGATTGCACCTCCTTGGAACCTATTAGGTCTTACAGACCCATAACACAAGCTATTCTATCAGATAATGACGAATAATGCAAGTGAAAAATGAAAAAAGTTTTGAAAAACCCGAAAAAGCAAAAAAATTAAGCGGAAGGTTTGACATTAATTTAACATTCATATATACTGTA
This sequence comes from Lachnospiraceae bacterium, assembly GCA_017624115.1. GTDB lineage: Bacteria > Bacillota > Clostridia > Lachnospirales > Lachnospiraceae > RGIG8607. Next base: position 2,822 of record JAGANQ010000056.1, on the reverse strand, counting down.
ATTATAGAAAAATGAATACAGGCAGAAATACAGGACAGGAGGCATAAGGCGTGGAAGGGAAAGAAATATCACAGGCGGTTATCAGAAGACTTCCCCGATACTACCGATATCTTGGTGAACTGATGGAGAGTGGGGTAGAGAGGATTTCTTCAAATGAGCTGAGTGAACGAATGAAGGTCACAGCATCCCAGATTCGTCAGGATTTAAATAATTTTGGTGGTTTTGGCCAGCAGGGCTATGGTTATAATGTAAAGTATTTATATACAGAGATTGCAAAGATTTTAGGTATTGATAAATCACATAATATGATTGTCATAGGTGCGGGTAATCTGGGACAGGCGATTGCCAACTATGCGAATTTTGAGAAAAGGGGCTTTGTTGTAAAGGGATTATTCGATATCAATCCCCGGCTGCAGGGCATTACCGTGAGAGGTATCGAGGTTCGCGGCATGGAAGAGATGGAGGATTTCATCAGGGCGAACGATATCGAGATTGTCGCGCTTACGATTCCGAAGAATAAGGCACCGGAGGTTGCAGAGCGTGTCGTGGCATGTGGGGTAAAGGCAATCTGGAATTTCGCACATACGGATTTGAATGTGCCGCCCGATGTCATTGTAGAGAATGTACATTTGTCAGAGAGTCTGATGAGGCTTTCTTATAATATCGTAAAGAGCAAGAAATAGTCACAGGGTTAAAAGGAGCATGTCATGGCAAGAGGAAGGCAGGAAAAGAAAACAGACGCTTTGCTGATGCAGCTGCTGAGAAAGAAACGACTGCAGATCCTGACGCTGGATGAACGCTGGCACAGACTGTTTACCGAGGAGGATAAGACAGAGCGCTTAAAGAAGCTGGAGGCAGAGGTCAATAAGCTGTTAAAGAGACAGGGACAGGTCAATACAGATTTAAAGGATGTAAAAAAGGTAAAAGCCCGTCTGATGCAGAATATCATGGACAATATGGAAGGCACGATGGGAGAGTCTGAGAGAACGAGAGAGAAACGCCTGGACAAGAGCCAGAAGCTGATTCGCGAGGCGAATGAGAAAATCGCCCAGCTTGAGCTGCAGGCAGAGGAGGTTCCGGAAAGACTGGAAGAATCGAATCGTGAGCTGCTGGAAGAAAGTGTATCATTGTGTTATGAGCGTATTGACAGGAACAAAGAAGAAATTGATGAGCTGGCAGAATGGATAGAGGAAACGAGGACGGAGCTTAAAAGAAGGCTTGTCAGGAAGCAGGAGATAGAGGATGAGAATTCGATGATTTATTCCAACCTCCACGATATGCTTGGACCGGAGCTGTTAGAATATTTCGATGCGGAATATGGGGAAGATGGTGAAGCATAGTGAGATATCTGGTAAATGAAAAAGAAATGAAGCAGATTGATAAAGATACCATAGAAGGAACCGGGATTCCTTCCATGGTTCTTATGGAACGGGCGGCACTGGCAGTTGCGGAGGAAATCCGGCAGCGGGTGGACGCCCCTTCTGTTTTGTGCGTCTGTGGATGCGGAAATAATGGCGCAGATGGATTGGCAGCAGCAAGGATATTGACGGAGATGGAGATACCGGCAGCTGTGCTCATTCTGGGAAACGAAGCACATGCCACGCAGGAATGGAAGCAGCAGAGAGAAATTATCAGCAGGCTTTCGATACCGGTGGTTACGAATCCAATGCTTTCTGAATATACTGTAATTGTAGATGCTTTATTTGGAATCGGGCTTGGCAGAGATGTGGAGGGAGTTTATGCAGAATGGATAGAGAGAATCAACCAGAGCCCGGCATGGGTCATTTCTGTTGATATGCCAAGCGGAATTGGCACAAATTCCGGTGAAGTAAGGCATATCGCTGTCCGGGCAGATGTTACGGTCACATTCGGTATGATGAAGGCGGGGCAGGTATTCTATCCGGGAGCACTCTATGCCGGTGAGGTTGTGGTAAGGCAGATAGGGTTTCCAAAGCAAAATGTGGAGCACGTACAGCCGCAGCTCTATACCTTCGGCAGGGAGGCACTTGACATGCTGCCCGCCCGCAGACCGGATCTGCATAAGGGTACAGCAGGCAAGGTGCTTTTTATTGCCGGAAGCAAAAATATGGCGGGCGCGGCAGTTTTTGCTGCAAAGGCAGCGTACCGTATGGGCGCCGGACTGGTAAGAGTGATGACACCGGAGGAAAACCGGCAGATTATACAGACGCTTCTCCCTGAGGCGGTGCTTGTTACCTATGAAGAGAAGAGACAGCTGGAGAGCCTGCTGGAACAGTCACTCTCGTGGGCGGATGTTGTTGCCGCAGGACCGGGACTGGGACGGAGCGCAGCTTCGGAGATGTTAATAGCAGCGCTGAGCACATATGCAGAGCAGCATAAGGAAAAGACATATGTGCTGGACGCAGATGCCCTCAATATTCTGGCATCAGACAAATCACTCTGGAGGGGCTTTTCCGGGTGTGCGATTATCACGCCTCATATGGGAGAAATGGCGGCAATAGCAGATACGACGACGGCGGAGGTACAAAAAAACAGGATAGCCCTTGCAAAAAAGGTGGGAATAGAGTATAACGTTATTTGTGTACAAAAGGATGCCAGGACGATCGTCTGTGAGGGCAAGGGAGCCTGCTATGTTAATACCAGCGGAAACAGCGGCATGGCGACGGCAGGCTCGGGTGATGTTCTGAGCGGTGTGATTGCAGGCTGTCTGGCTATGGGCTTACCCGCAAGAAGAGCAGCAGAGCTGGGCGTTTATCTGCATGGTCTGGCAGGGGAGGCTGCCAGTGCAGAGCTCGGTGAGCATGCTGTGATGGCGCAGGATATCATAGAGGGAATAGCCCGGG
>JAGANQ010000055.1 GCA_017624115.1 Lachnospiraceae bacterium | reverse complement strand
TAATATAGCATATTTTATGTCCATTATATCCTGTATATAAAAAGGAGGGGTGAGGATGGCAGGCTATTTCGGAATAACAGGTTCTATGTTTGGAACATCAAATAACAGCACGAACTGGATGAGTGGAGTTTCCAGTCTGTATAGTGATTATAATTCGATTCGCAGTGGAAGCTACTATAAGCTCCTGAAGGCATATTATGGGCAGGATTCTTCCGGTAAGTCCCGTGTGGAGGATGTCGTATCGAAGAAAACGAACACGGAGAAGAAGGAACTGACTCAGACAAAAGCGGATGCAGCGGATTTACAGGATTCGGCAAAGAAGCTCTCTGCCAGGGGAAAGGAGTCTCTGTTTACAAAGAGAGAAATTACTGCAAAGGATGAGAACGGAAAGGAAACCACAGCTTTAGATTATGACAGAGAAGCGATTGCAGATGCGGTCACAGCATTTGTCAGGGATTACAATGATTTGATAGAGTCTGGAAGTGGTGTTTCTTCTACGAATATTCTGCGCAAGACACTGCAGCTTACACAGAGCACTGCAGCGAATAAGAATATGCTTTCTGATGTGGGTATCAGTATCACGGACGGGAATAAGCTTTCGGTAAACAGCGATACCCTGAATAAAGCGGATGTTAATAAGCTGAAGTCATTATTTGAGGGAGCTGATTCCTATGCAGGAAGAGTTTCTGATAAGGCAGCGCAGATAGCAAAGGCGGCTGTGACAGAAGCATCAAAGAGTTCATCTTTGTATACGAGTGCCGGAGGCTATTATAACAGCGTCCAGAGCTACAACAGCCTGTTTGATTCATTATACTGATAGTTATTGAAACTCTGAGGGGAGACAAAGCGTCTCCCCTTTCCCGTGCTATGCGTTCCAGGGACTTTTCAGTAAAAAGTGATTGACGAAAAGAAAATCATGTCATATACTATATAACAGGCGTTAAAAGATGCCTGTTATATAGTAAATTGGAGCGGTACTCAAGTGGTGAAGAGGCGTGACTCGAAATCTCGTAGATCCGCAAGGATGCGTGGGTTCGACCCCCACCCGCTCCGTTTGATAATTAGTGAAGATACAACGCACGAGTTTTTTCGAAAATTTCAGAACAGAGATATGATTTACATGAAAATCCGTTATACTAGGGTAAGAGACTTGGTATAACGGATTTTTATATCTGCTGCTAAAATTATGCTCGGAACCTTCAAAGCATATTCCACGGACAGGCGGCATATAGTATACTCAGACGTGACATAACCCCCGACTCTGAATGAAGCATAGGCAGCGTCAGCAGGATTGCCGGGGCAGGCTTGAATCAGAAAAAGAACAGGAGAGTGTACCTATGCAGGAATGGATTGTGCAGATGACGAATGACTTTGGATATTTTGGAATATGGATGCTGATTTTTCTGGAGAATGTATTTCCGCCGATTCCCTCAGAGGTGATTCTTCCATTTTCCGGATTTTTGACGACATGCACGGAAATGGAGCGCTGGGGAGTTATTCTCTATGCAACGGTTGGTTCTGTGACGGGCGGATATATCTTATATGGAGCGGGATATCTGCTCAGTGAAGAACGGCTGGAGCAGGTTCTGGACGGGAAGATAGGACAGACGCTTCATTTTAAGAAGGAGGATGTCCAGAAGACGATGGCATGGTTTCGCAGATACGGAAATACCAGCGTATTTTTCTGCCGCTGTATACCAATATTGCGAAGCCTGATATCCATACCGGCGGGTATGACGAAGATGCCGCTTATCACCTTTACACTGTACACAGCAGTCGGAAGCTTTGCCTGGAATGTACTGCTGGTGTCGCTTGGCGCGTGGACAGGTGCTTCATGGGGAACTATTTCCGGTTATATCGCTATGTACAGTGATGTGGTGAAAATTATCCTTGGCGGAATTCTTATTGGTGTTGGCTTTTATTACTTACAGAAAAAAAGGAAAATCAATTAGTCAATTAACAGAGCAGGATTTTCTTTTTCTCCGTCTGCCGGAATCAGAAGCTCTTCGTAGACACCTCCGAGCTTGCGAAGCTCTCCGGCAATCAGACCGGCGAATACGACACAGCCCTCATAAACCAGATGGCTGTTATCTGCCTTGCCGTCTGGATAGTTCGGGTATCTGCCTGCAGGAAGATGCATAAACCAGCGCTTGCTGACTTCCGGACCGTTTTTTTCAATTAACTCTTTACTGAGACTGCACAAATCAATAACAGGAACATTACATTCCTTTGCCAGTGCAATCATTGCTTCAGGATAATTCTTATGTGTATCGGGTACTAAGGTCTTCCCATCTTCTTGAAACTGACGGCGGTAAAGGGAGGTAATTAATACCGGATAAGCACCCTTATCCGTGGCAGTCTTAATATACTGCTTCAGATATTCCTGATAGCTTCCGAAGGCTTCTGTATGACGTTCTTCATCCGGCTTCTCATCATTATGACCGAACTGAATAAAAAGAAAGTCCCCTTCTTTGATATCTCTCGCAATTGTGTCCAGGATACCTTCGTCAATAAAGCTCTTGCTGCTTCTTCCGTTTTCTGCGCGGTTGTCAATAAAGATTCCCTTTTTTACATAGAGTGGGAAGCCCTGACCGATACCGGTCTGAGGGTAAGAGGTGATATCATTTTGTTTTACTGTGGAATCACCGGCCCAGTAGATAACAGGTTTCATGTAAGTCTCCATTCTGCGAAAAAATCGCTTTGTTATAGTGATGCTCTGACAAAATTATAACAGGGAAAAGCTGGGAATGCAAGACATAGAAATACTTCCATTTTTTTCTAAAGCTTCTTTCGTATAAACAACCATATATCCGTTAATCATTTACTATGAAAGTCCCAGAAAGCGGACATATGCAGACAGGGCGATAGACCGGACCCGGAATGCGGCAACTGGTGAATAAGAACGACGGAGGGCTAGAAAATGGCGGTTTATAAGGTAGAAATCTGCGGAGTGAATACATCAAAGCTCCCACTTCTGAAAAATGATGAGAAGGAGGAGCTTTTTAACCGGATTTTACAGGGGGATAAGCAGGCAAGAGAGGATTATATCAAGGGGAATCTCCGTCTGGTGCTGAGTGTGATTCAGCGCTTTGCCGGCAGCAATGAAAACATAGATGATTTGTTTCAGATTGGCTGCATTGGTCTTATTAAAGCGATTGATAATTTTGACATTACACAGAATGTGAAGTTCAGTACGTATGCTGTACCAATGATAGCAGGTGAGGTCAGACGGTACCTGCGGGATAATAATTCCATACGGGTCAGCCGTTCTTTGCGGGACACGGCATACAAAGCAATCTACGCGAAGGAAGCCCTGATAAAGAAAAACCAGCGTGAACCAACGATTACAGAGATAGCTGCTGAAATCGGTCTGAGTAAAGAAGAAATTGTATTTGCACTGGATGCCATTCAGAATCCGGTATCCTTATATGAACCGGTTTACACAGAAGGCGGAGATGCGCTCTACGTGATGGACCAGATTAGCGATAAGAAGAATAAAGAGGAAAACTGGGTGGAGGAATTGTCGCTGTCTCAGGCACTTAAGAAACTAAATGAACGTGAGAATAAAATTATTCGTATGCGTTTCTTTGAAGGAAAGACGCAGATGGAGGTGGCGGAGGAAATTCAGATTTCACAGGCGCAGGTGTCAAGACTGGAAAAAAATGCTCTCAAAAGCCTGCGCACCTATCTGAGCTGAGCGGAGAATCTGCTTGCAAAAGCAGTGCCGGATATGCTATACTGTAATGAATTTTCAAGGAATGAAAGTGAGAGGAAAGGGATTGAAATAAATGGTAAAACAGTATCAGCTTTGCAATGGAATCCGGGTTGTCTGCGAACAGGTGGATTATGCGCATTCTGTGGCGCTGGGAGTATGGATTCGCACGGGCTCTGCATATGAGACAGCAAAGAATAATGGGATTGCCCATATGGCAGAGCATATGCTCTTCAAAAGAACAGAAAGAAGAACGGCGAGACAGATTGCAGATGAGACAGCAGATATCGGCGGAAATCTGGATGCCTGCACGAGCAAGGAGTTCACCTCATATTATGTCTGGGTGCTGAAGGAGAATCTGGCACAGTCCATAGACCTTCTGGGAGATATGCTGACGAATTCCCTTTTTCTGGATGAGGATCTGGAGAAGGAAAAGGATATCGTGATGGAAGAAATCGATATGTACAAGGATTCACCGGAGGATGTCGTGCATGAAATGCTGCAGAAGTCGCTCTGGAAGGATCATCCTCTCGGATATCTGATTTCAGGAGAAAGAGAAACGGTAGAAAGCTTTACCGGTGAGGATTTAAGGAAATTTGTAAAAGAGCATTATACGGCTGAAAATACGGTTATCTCTGTGGCGGGGAATGTAAGCTTTGAGGAAATCCGTGAACAGCTTGCGAAAGCCTTTGGCGGAATAGCCCGGGCAAAGAAAATCCACAGACTTGACACACCGTTATTTACACCGTGTGTCTATCTGGAGGAAAAGGATATCGAGCAGGTGCATATAAATCTTGCTTATGATTCCATTACCAGTGTGGCAGAAGAGCGCTACGCATTTTCCGTTCTGAATGCCATACTGGGCGGTGGTGTGAATTCAAGGCTGTTTCTTAAGGTGCGTGAGGAGCTGGGGCTGGCATATTCTGTATATTCCTATGGAAGCACATTTCAGAAGGCGGGATTGTTCCATATGTATGCAGGACTGAATGCAAACCAGTTAGAGCCTGCCATAGAAGCGATGGGGCAGGAACTTCGTCTGCTGAAAAGAGAGCTGCCTGAGGAGGAAGAGATTGCCCGTGCAAGGGAGCAGATAAAAACAGATTTAATTATTCAGGGAGAGAATATCAGGGGACGTATGAACAGCAATGCTAAGGAGCTGATGCTGTTTGACCGGGTGATTTCTTTGGAGGATACACTTGACATGATTAACCGGGTGCATGCCGCGGAATTGGAGGAGTGCCTTAAAAAGTGGTTTGACAGGGACAGGATGGCTTTTGCGGTTGCAGGGAATCTCGAGGAAATGCCGGAGAGCTTAAGAAGTCTTGACAACTTAAAAAGCTTCTTCTGATACATTGAATACATAGGAAAGTTGTGTTAAAATTAAACATCATACAGAATGGAGGAAATACAGATATGAGTCAGAATTTTAAGAGAGATACGATATGCGTACAGGGCGGCTGGAAGCCGAAAAAGGGAGAGCCGAGAGTACTTCCGATTTATCAGAGCACTACCTTCAAATATGATACCAGTGAGCAGATGGGCAGACTGTTTGACCTGGAGGACGAGGGATATTTTTACACCCGTCTGCAGAATCCTACGAATGATGCCGTAGCAGCCAAGATTGCAGAGCTGGAGGGCGGCGTGGCAGCAATGCTTACTTCTTCCGGGCAGGCAGCGAATTTCTATGCAGCCTTCAACATCTGTGAGGCAGGAAGCCATATTGTCAGTGCTTCTACTATCTATGGCGGTACTTTTAATCTCTTTGGTGTGACGATGAAGAAGCTGGGAATTGATGTGACATTTGTCGATCAGGATGCGCCGGCAGAGGAGATTGCCAAGGCATTCCGTCCAAATACCAGGATGCTGTTTGCGGAGACTATTTCCAATCCTTCCGTACAGGTGCTGGATATTGAGAAATTCGCAAAGCTGGCACACGAGCACGGGGTGCCGTTAGTCGTGGACAATACCTTTGCAACACCAATCAACTGCCGTCCGTTTGAGTTCGGGGCAGATATCGTGGTACATTCTACAACAAAATACATGGACGGTCATGCGACCAGCGTGGGAGGCTGTATTGTGGACAGCGGCAATTTTGACTGGATGGCACACAAGGACAAATTCCCGGGACTGACAACGCCTGACCCATCCTATCACGGGATTATTTATGCCGAAAAGTTCGGCAAGGGTGCTTACATCACCAAGGCAACGGTGCAGATTATGAGAGATTTAGGTTCTATCCAGTCTCCGCAGAATGCGTTCTTACTGAATCTCGGACTGGAGACACTGCACCTTCGTATGCAGCGTCATTGTGAAAATGCACTTAAGGTAGCAAAGTATCTTGAGGCAAATGATATGGTAGCATGGGTAGAATATCCGGGACTGGAGAGCAGCAAGCATTATGCACTGGCACAGAAATATATGCCGAATGGCACCTGCGGTGTTATCTCCTTTGGATTAAAGGGCGGAAGAGATATCTCCATTAAATTCATGGATAATCTGAAGCTGGCTGCTATCGTGACCCATGTGGCAGATGCCCGTACCTCAGTACTGCATCCGGCAAGCCATACACATCGCCAGCTTACGGATGAACAGCTTATTGAAGCAGGTGTTAGACCTGACTTAATCCGTTTCTCTGTAGGAATCGAGGATGCGGACGATATTATTGCCGATATTGAGCAGGCACTGGCAGCCGTAAAGTAGGAACCGCGATTTTACACAGATTTTACATAATTTATACAAGACTGTACTGTTTTCTTCTTCATGTGATAATTATAATGATGATATTAGGGTCAAAAGGTTATGTATAAGAAGGAGAAACAGATAAAGCTATGACATTGACAGACATTCAGATGATTTTCTATTTTGCAGGAGGTCTGGGACTTTTCCTGTATGGTATGGATGCCATGGCAAAGGGCTTACAGCAGTTTGCAGGCGGAAGAATGAAAAAACTGCTGGGCGCCCTTACCAGTAACCGTTTTCTGGGAATTCTGCTGGGGCTTGTCATTACGGCAATTATTCAGAGCAGCTCAGCAACTACCGTTATGGTGGTGGGCTTTGTAAATGCCGGAATTATGACGCTGGTACAGGCGACAGGCGTTATCATGGGTGCCAACATCGGTACGACGGTAACAGCGTGGATTGTGTCCATGAGTGAATGGGGAGCGGTGTTTAAACCGGAGTTTTTTGCACCGCTTCTGGTATTTGCCGGAGTAATACTGTTTGTATTTACAAAATCCACGAAGAGAAAAGAAATAGGAGAAATTTTCATTGGTCTGGGGCTGTTATTTATCGGTCTTAATTTTATGTCAGATTCTATTACACCATATAAGGATGCACCGTTGTTTGCGAATATGTTCCGTGTACTGGGAAGAAACCCTATTCTGGGAATTTTGGCAGGTGCATTGGTAACGGCGGTTATTCAGAGTTCATCGGCTTCCGTAGGTATTTTACAGACGCTTGCATTAAATGGTATGATAACGTTCCGCTCAGCAATTTTTATTACATTGGGACAGAATATCGGAACCTGTATTACTGCACTCATCTCAGCGGCAGGTACCCATCGTACGGCAAAGAGGGCAGCTGTCATTCATCTGCTGTTTAATGTGTGCGGAGCTATTATCTTTGGAATCGGCATGTACATTTATTTTATGATATTTGATGAGCTGGCAGATTCCAGAATTACTACGGTGCAGATTTCTATTTTCCACACGATTTTCAATATCTGCAATACTCTGATACTGCTTCCATTTTCCAATCTTCTGGTGAAAGTGTCCGGTATTCTGGTGAAGGAAAAGGAAGAGGAACAGACGGCAGAGGCAGAGGAAATTGTGAAGCTTAAGGATAACCTGGACGAGAGAATTCTGGAAAATCCGTCCTTCGCTCTTTCTGTTGTACAGAAGGAGCTGGTATGTATGGGAGAGCTTGCCATGAGTAATACGCAGAAGGCGATGGATGCTTTGATTACCAATAACCGGGAACAGGTGGCGGAAGTCCTGGAGACAGAAACTACTATCAATGAATTTGAGAAGCTGCTGACAGAGTATCTGGTTAAAATCAACCTGCTTACTCTGAATGAGAGAGAACATCTCCTCTTGAAAAATTATCTGAATACAATCAGTGATATTGAAAGAATCGGTGACCATGCTGAGAATATAGCAGAGCTTGCCGGGGAGAAAATTACAAGGGGGATTTATTTTTCCGAGGAAGCCAATGAAGATATGCGTCTGATTTTTGATTTCGTGAGCAAGGCGGTAGAAAACTGCATCCTCGCGCGCAAAAATGAAAAGATGGAGTATGTGCGTGCTGTAGTGCGTTATGAGGAGCTGGTAGATTCTACCGAGGAGGAGCTTAGGGAGAAGCATATCCGCCGTCTTTCCAACAGTGAATGTAAGGTGGAAAACGGTGTTATTTTCTTAGATGTTATCAGTAATCTGGAGCGTATTTCGGATCATGCAGATAATATCGCAGGCTATGTGAAAAATGAACTGTAAGCAGAAAGCGGTGGGTTAGTATGGCATATATCTATGTGATAGAAGATGAAGAAAATATCAGAGAGCTGATAAAGATTGCACTGGAGGGCTTTGGTCACGAGGTATCAGCCTTCGAGGCGGCAGAGCCTGCATTGGAGAGTATGAAGGAGAAGAAACCGGACCTTGCTGTCTTTGACTGGATGCTTCCGGGAATCAGCGGAGTGGAAGCGATAAAAGCGATACGCGGGATGGATGGCTTAAGTAAAATGCCTATGCTTCTGCTGACGGCAAAGGATAAAGAACTGGATAAGGTGGTTGGTCTTGACAGCGGAGCGGATGATTATATGACAAAGCCTTTCGGCGTGCTTGAGCTGGCAGCAAGAGTCCGTTCTCTGCTGAGACGTGGCGGCAAGGATATTGGAGCAGAAGGTGATACGGTTGTCTGCGGAAAGCTTACCCTGAATAAGAAGACAAGAGAGGTATGGTTTGACGGACAGAAGGCAGAGCTTACCTTTAAGGAATATGAGCTTTTGCAGTATCTTTTAGAAAACCGTGACAGAGTAGTGTCGCGCGATGAGCTTTTAAACCACATCTGGGGTTACAGCTATGACGGAGAAACCAGAACCCTGGATATACACATCAGAACACTGCGCCAGAAGCTGGGGGAGAAGGGTCAGGACTACATAAAAACCAGCAGAGGGGTAGGCTATCGTCTGGTAGGGGATGAGCAGGCATGAAAAAGGAAATATTTAAAAAGTTTATAATGATTCTGGGAATAGCATTGTTAATTAACAGTGCTGTTTCTTATATTATGATAAGTAAAGCATTGTTTTCCAATACCAAAGAAAGTATGCGGTATACGCTGGAGATTCTTGACAATTCGCTGGATTATGAAGGAAATTTGGAAGAACAGATTCAGGGATTTGAGGAAAGGATTACGAATAAGAATGCGCGGTTTACCATTATTACGACAACGGGAGAGGTGTGTGCAGATAATACGGTGGACAATGCAGGTATTATGGCGAACCATAGTGACAGGGAAGAATTTAAAGAGGCACTTGCCACAGGCTCAGGAACCTGCAAGCGTTATTCGAAAACACTGGGAATCTATATGTTCTATATGGCAATCCGCTCTTCAAATGGAGAGTATCTACTGCGTGTTGCGCTGCCGTCCACAGGCATTGCTGATTATGTGGCAATGCTCATGCCGGCATTGTTTGTGAGCCTGCTGGTATCTATAGTAATTTCCATGATACTTGCGGAACGAATTTCCCGTTCGATTGCCAGCCCTTTGAAGGAAATATCGGATAAAATGAAACTACTTCATAAACCTGGCGAGGTAGTAGAATTTGGTCATTATCAATATGACGAGATGAATGTGATTGCTGAAACGACAGAGCATATGACGCAGGAGGTAAATGAGTATGTGAAAAAGCTCGAGCATGAGCGCACGGTCCGGCAGGAATTTTTTTCAAATGTGTCACATGAGCTTAAGACGCCGATTACTTCTATCAGAGGTTTTGCGGAGCTGCTGAAAGGCGGTATGGTACCGGATGAAGAGAAAAAAGAGGAATTTCTCGAGCGTATTCTGAAGGAAACGAATCATATGACAAATCTGATCAATGATATTCTGATGATATCCAGACTGGAGACACGGGAGGCAGAGGTGACGATGTCCGATGTGTCTATGCCGGGAGTGCTGAAGGATATTGTGGAAGAGATACGTCCGATGGCAGATAAAAATGAGGTGGAGATAAGCTATAACAGTATGCCGGTGATATATCACGCCAATCTTCAGCAGATGCAGGAGCTCCTGTCTAATCTGCTGACAAACGCGGTTAAATATAATAAGCCGCGTGGACGGGTGCATGTCTCGATTGACCAGGTGCGGGATGAAATCGTGATAGAGGTGTATGATACAGGAATTGGCATACCGGAGGAATCGATACCGAGAGTATTCGAGCGGTTTTACCGTGTGGATAAGGGAAGAAGCAGAAATACCGGCGGCACGGGGCTGGGACTTTCCATCGTCAAGCATATCGTAGAATACTATAACGGACGAATCCGGATAGACAGTAAAATCAATATTGGAACCACGATAACGGTGTATCTGCCTGTCGTGCAGCAAGCATAATTTGTTATTATGAGCATTAAAGACCCGCAGGTTTTCAAATATAAGCTTTGGGGAGGTTGACACGAAATTTGAGGGTTTCTTGCATCCAGAGCTTTGGAAAGCAAATTTTGTGTCTTTGATGCAATCGACAAGCCAGGGCAGATGTCCGCTCAGGGAAAAACAGACAATCAAAGTTCCTAGCCGCTCTAAGGCAGGCAACTCACAAACTCAATATAAAAGCGCATAAATGCGAACTCGCTCTGAGTATCCTTAATATGATAAGGCTGAGAGCTCAAACACACATTTATGCGCTTATGTTTTGTTCGTTTGCCTGCCAAGAGCGGCACGAAACTTTTCTATCGTCTGTTCTTTCTCCTGACGGACAACCTGCCCT
>JAGANQ010000054.1 GCA_017624115.1 Lachnospiraceae bacterium | reverse complement strand
TTAATGTGCGTGGGGGATTTTGAAGTGTCAAATAAAGTGATAATCCAACTTTATATAATCTGCCGGATGCATATCTTTTAGAAAAAAACAGCTTCATTTAATGTGACATTGAAAGCATCATCTAATCTGCCGAACAACACTCCCCGACCTTTCTGCCATTGATATAAAAATGATATAATCCCAGAGCTGTCGTACAAGCATATGCACTCTCTATCTCTTCCCGTGCACAAATCTGCTTTCTCACATAGGTTCCCTTAGAATTACCGCTATCCTTTTCTGACTCTGCAGAAATAAAATCTGCCGACCACTCCTCTGTTGCCAGAATTCCCGTCACAAAATATGATTTCCCGGATGGCAGGCTCTCTTCTCTGTCATCCCTTACCTGTACCTGCACATCATATTTCGTCTGCGAGCGGAAAGAGACTTCCGCTTTTACATAGGTAGATTCTGCACTATTTACCCATCCGCTGTCGTAGCAGTTTCTTCCAGACAAAGCTTCTGTTATCTGCAGGCGGTACGCTCTCTGCATGACATTTTTTCTGTCACTCTCCAGTATCCAGCTAAAATACGGACACTCCGGTACTCCTGACGGATTTTTCAGATTATTGATACGAATTTCTTTTACCTTAAGCATACAGCTCTCCTTTCCCTATAGCATCACCCGTCTGACAGCATCCTTCCAGCCACTATACAGTCTCTCTCTTCTGTCTCTCTCCATCTCAGGCTGGTATTTATGATAACGAATACTGCCAAATGCCTGTTCCTTTGTAAAAAGCCCCATTGTAATACCTGCCAGATAGGATACACCGATGCCCGACATTTCCTCCACCTGTGGTACAGCCACTGTAAGCTCTGCCATATCGCTCTGGAACTGCATCAGATACTGATTTCCCGTAGGTCCTCCGTCTACACAGAGATGCTCAAGCTTCATTCCGCTGTCCTGCTCCATTGCATTCAGTACATCGGTAATCTGATATCCAATACACTCCAGTGCTGCCTTGACAATTTCCTTTCTTCCCGTTCCTCTTCTCATACCGTAAAGCATCGCCCTTGCCTCACTTTTCCAGTATGGAGCGCCCAGACCGCTGAACGCCGGAACCAGATATGCCGTATCCTCAGGATTTGTCTCCCTCGCCAGATGCTCTGTCTCCTTAGCGGAAGAAATCAGCTGCACTTCATCCTTTAACCAGCTGATAACCGCCCCAGTATAATTCAGATTTCCTTCCAGCACATAATTTACCTTTCCTGAAATTCCCCATGCTAACGAGGTCACGATTCCGTGGCTGCTGTGAATTCTCTTTTCTCCCGTATTCATCATCAATGAGGAGCCCGTGCCATAAGTTGCCTTCACTCCTCCGCTTTCATGGCAACCCTGCCCGTAAAGGGCACCGTGAGAGTCTCCCATGATAGCATGCACCGGTATTTCCTCACTAAGCAGACCATCAAAATCTGTCATGCCAAACAGACTGTCTGAATCACAGACCTGCGGCAGACATTCTCCCGGTATATCAAATATTTTGCAGATTTTTTCATCCCAACAAAGCTGCTCCAGATGAAATAATTGTGTGCGGCTTGCATTGGAATAATCCGTCTTAAATGCCTGCCCCTTTGTCAGCTTAAACAGCAGAAAGCTGTCTATTGTTCCCAGGCAAAGCTGCCCTTTTTCTCTCAGTCTCTGCGCTTCCTTTTCATGCGTGAGAATCCATGCCATCTTGGCTGCCGGGAAATAGGCAGACACAGGGATTCCGGTTGACTGCCGGATATATTCTGCATCCTCCCCGCTGATTTTCCTGCAGATTTCCTCTGCACGGGCACACTGCCAAACTACCGCATCGCAGACCGGTTTCCCGGTCTCACGATTCCATGCTGCTGTTGTCTCTCTCTGGTTGCTGACAGCGACCCCTCTCAGTTCACCATTCTTCACCTGATTTCTCTCAAGCAGGCTTTTAACTGCTGTCAGTGTATTCTGCCAGATTTCCTGCAAATCATGTGAGACATATCCCTCTTTACTGATTTTCTGCTCATGCGGCAAATCCACCCTGTCACAGAGCTTTGCCTGTTCATCAAAAAGCAGCGCCTTCGTTCCCTGCGTGCTCTGGTCGATTCCAATAATATATTTTTTCATACACATTTACCTGATATCAATCCTCAGAACCCAGTCATTTCCATTAGAATACTTCTGTATCGGCTTAAAGCTCTGCTCCTTAGCTGCAATTTCACCAAGCGGACTGTATACGCCGCTTGCCGGGTCAAACCAGGAAGCATACAGCTTTTTTCCCTCATACTGTTTAAGATTCAGCATAAATTCTTCTCCCAGATAAGCATAACAGAGAACATATTCTGATCCTGCAAAAACGGAAATACGATGATATTTCTCTTTCTGTCCGCCCACCAGCAGTCCTTCCTCCGGCTTTCCTTTCTGGAAATCCACACTTGTCATCAGGCTTACCAGATGGCTCATCTGACAGGAGCCTTCATGGTGAAGTGCATCTGTCCAGACCTCCTTTACACCATAGGAGCCCGGAACTTCCGGTGTATTATAAAACTGCATAATCGCATTATCTCCATAGGTATGCCCCATAGCCCCCTGAAATACTGACCAGTACGCATAACGGCGTACATCTGCTGCCTGCCAGAATGGTTCTTTTGCATCATGCAGCCCTTGTGGAATCCATTCATAGGAAGGCTCACCGTCTACTGTTGGCTTCATAACTGCATAAGAGTGGTCTCTGTTTACATACTTCCAGTTATCCTCACCAAACCAGCCCTCTTTGCCGTTATTGTCATCCCACTCACCAAGAGATACCTGGTCATAACGCCTGTGTCCCGACTGGAACATATTGAAGTCCAGCCACGGTTCCTCATGGAACCACAGAGAAGACGAAGTTCTGCCAAATGGATGAAATCCAACAAGCTGATTCACTGTCTTTTCCTTCAGACGGTTCCCCAGCTTCTTATAAATTTCCAGCCCATCTGTTCCGCGGATATCACCGCCCAGAAGCCAGATAACATTTGGACGATTGCCGTACCTCTCTGCCAGAAAATCAGCATATTTTTCAACATTCTCATCAGTGATATACTTTTCCTTTACAAGGCTTCCCCATGCCGGAAGAAGTCCCATGTATAAGCCAAGCTCCTCCGCCATTGATACTATCGCATCGCAGTGTTTCCAGTAGTCCTCAGAATCAAAATCTGTGCGCACCACCTGATTTTCCATTACCATATGTACAAGTGTTGCCTGAATGACATTGAACTGCTTTGCCTTTCTATTCTCCAGATACACTTTTGCTTCCTGCAGACTGCATTTCTGGAACAGCAGCCATGCAGTGTCACCCATCCAGAAAAATGGTCTGTCACCATTCTGCAGATATTTTTTGTTTTCACTTACTCTGAGCGCGCCATATTCCCAGAATTTCTTTTCCATCTCTCTATTTCCTCCATATCTACTTTTGCGACCGTTATGCTAATATCTGCCTCTCCTTCTGCCGCATAGCGGTCTTACAGTTCTTTCCTTAAATTTTCGCAGGCACATGCTGCAATACCTTCTGCATTTAATTTATAATAATCAAATACTTCCTTTGACGTTCCGGTAATCACCGGATCATCCGGCAAAGACAGATTGATTACTCTTCCCAGCCCTTCTGCTGCCACAATCTGACTGACCGCCGCCCCCAGTCCGCCGTATGGCGAATGCTCCTCCACCGTTATGACAAGACCGCATTTCTTCGCTGCATTTACAACCGCCTCCCTGTCAATCGGCTTCACACAGTACATATCCAGCACTGTTGCCTTAATTCCTTCTTTCTCTAAAAGCTCTGCCGCATCCTTTGCCGGCTTTACCATCTCTCCGCACGCAATAATTGCCACATCCTTACCTTCTGCCAGGACAGTTGCCTTATTCATCACAAACGGGACATTTCCCTCTTCATAGATGTCCTCTACCGGATTGCGTCCCACTCTGACATATGCCGGCTTACTGTCTTTCAGCAGGCTTTCTGTCAGTTTCCTGGTCTGATGGCGGTCACTCGGAAGATATACCCGCATATTCGGAATCGCTGACATTGCTGCGATATCCTGCGCAGAATGGTGGCTCATGCCAAGTGCACCATAGCTGATACCGCCGCTGATACCGATTAACTTCACATTGGTATCGGAATATGCCACATCCACCTTTGCCTGCTCATAGCTCCTGGTCGAAAGAAAGCATGCCGGAGAGGCGGCAAAGGATTTCTTTCCGCATTTCGCCAGTCCCGCTGCGATACCGACCAGATTCTGCTCTGCGATACCGACCTCCACAAACTGCTCTGGGAATTTCTTCGCAAACGGTGCCAGCGAAGCGCTTCCCCGCGAATCACTGCACAGCACCACAATATCTTTGTCCGCTGCAGCCTGCTCCATCAATACATCACAAATGGCTGCCCTGTTCGGATTCTTATTCATGTCGTGCAGCCTCCTTTCTCTCCTCAAAATCCTTCATAATCTGTGCATATTCTTCATCATTCGGTACATGATGATGCCAGGACACCTGATTTTCCATCACGGATGAACCAAAGCCCTTCACCGTATCAGCGATTATCACGGCAGGTCTTCCCTTTATACGCTTTGCCTCCTCAAAAGCCACATTCAAAGCATCGCTGTCATTTCCCTGCTCCACCTCAATCACATGCCATCCAAAGCTTCTAAAGCGTTCCTTCAAATCGTCATGTGCCATGACCTCTTCTGTGCCGCCGGATATCTGCAGCCGGTTGCGGTCCACAACTGCGCAGAGATTATCGAGCTTATACATAGCTGCCGCCATAGCACCCTCCCAGACAGAGCCCTCCGCCAGTTCTCCATCTCCCATGATAACATAGACACGGTTCTTCCGTCCATCCATTCTGTTAGCAAGAGCGATACCGATGCTCACCGGAAGACCGTGTCCCAATGAGCCGGAATTCATCTCGATTCCCGGCAGCTTATTATTCGGATGACCGATGAAAGGAGAACCAAAGCGGGAAAATTCCTGCATCACTTTTTCTATCGGGAAAAATTCCTTCTTTGCCAGCACCACATAGAGTGCTTCCACACAATGTCCCTTGCTCATAATCAGATAGTCCCTGTCCGGATCATCCTGATTTACCGGTGAAATATTCATCTGACGAAAATACAGCGTAATCAGAATATCAATGACACTCATATCACCGCCAATATGTCCGCCGTTTCCTTCCAAAATCATGTCTACGACCTGTTTTCTCAATTCATAGGACAATACCTTATAATTCTCTGTCATATCACTATTTCTCCTAATCATTCTCCGCGAAGATAAGCCTTCACTTGTTCTTCCACCGGGTCATATAAATCCGGCTTAACTCCTATGTATTTGCATGCCTCATATAATACCGGGACTACATCCTTATGAATACCTACGCAGTGATGGATATAAGGTCCCTCTACCAGCTTCGCCTCCAGACGCTTCAGATTCTCTACCTCCACCCAGACATAGGTTCCCTTGGTATAAGGGCCATCGACTCCCTTTGCATTTCCCAGAAGCAGAGAATACTCGCCATTATCCCCATCAAAACGGCACAAGGTCATCTCGCCATGCTTTGCCAGTGCTTCCACGGCGCCCGGATGGTCAAACGCAAGCGGATATCCAATCGTTGGTTTTTCCTGTGCCACGGAAAGAGGCCATGGTCCACAATGCTGTAAAAGCTCGCCGTTTTCATTATCAGGGTGTCTCACTGTCCAGTCTGCAAAGAAGCTTCTCGCTTCATCCATACCTGCCGCCTCCACCAGTACCGCTGTAATCGCTCCGTGAATATCCGTCTCGCAGACTACCGGAAGCCCCTCTTCATTTAATAAAGAATTTGCCGCACACGGCATAATACCAAGCTCGCCCTGCAGTGCATTCCAGCACTGGATTGCAATCGCATTACAGCCATACTTCTGCGCAAGGTGCTTCATCGCCACCTTAAGGGCTGCAACCTTCGAAAGCTCCTCCGGCTTTATGCCTATTTTAAAATTCGTCTTGCAGTATTCTACAACCTCTGCGACCTCGGTTCCTTTCTCCAGTGCATCCTTCACTTCCTGCGTCAGCTCCGGCATCGGCACCGGAGAAAGCTGGATATTGTATTTTTCAAGCAGCTCGCCCTCATTGCACATCGTAGACCAAAAGTCAAACGGTCTCGGGCCAATCTGCAGAATTCTGGTGCGGCGAAATACTTTCACCACATTGCAGACAGCAAGAAATGTCCTGATTCCCCGCTCGAATGCCTCATCTGTCAGTCTGCAGTTTGTCATATAAGTAAACGGGATCTTAAATCTTCTGAGCACCTTTCCAGTTGCAAACAGACCGCACTGGCTGTCGCGCAGACGGATTCCCTTCTCATCCGGTCTTTCATCTCTTGGCCCCCACAGAAGTACCGGCACATTCAGTTCCTTCGCAAGACGTGCCACCTCATATTCCGTGCCGAAATTTCCATGTGGGAAGAACACTCCGTCTACCTTTGCCTCCCGGAATTTCTCTGCAATGCGGATTCTTTCATTGTCATCATGCAGAAGCCCATCCTCCGCAATATCGTCAATGTCCACAAATTTTATTCCCAGCTCCTTAAGCCTCTCTCTCGTCAGATTTGCATACTTTACTGCATCCGGCGCAGAAAAAATACTTCTTCTGGTAGATGCAAAACCAATTACTATATCAGCCATATAAACCTCCCTCCGGCGCATACGCGCCTTAAGCTTCTCTTAATCTGTTATCTTTATACTAGCTTCTTCACAACTTAATATCAACTTAATATTAAGTGTTTTTTCAAAACAAATTGACTTAATTCACTTAATCATTTATGCTGAATATAGAAACGGTGTCCATCCGAAATATCCCAAAGAAAGGCTGGTATTTCCATGACTGCAAAAGAACTTGCAAAACTGCTGAATTTATCTGAAGCTGCCATTTCCATGGCACTAAATAATAAGCCCGGCGTCAGTACCGCGACCCGGCAGCGCGTTCTTGCTGCCGCCAGAGAACATGGCTACGATTTCTCAAAGCTCAAGGATTCTTCAGAGCCTAAGGCAGAGGAAGGCACCATTTCTCTCCTGATTTACCGAAAGCACGGTGCTGTCGTATCTGATACACCGTTTTTCAGCCAGCTTACAGAGGGTATTGAACAGGGCTGCCGCAAAGCACATTACCGTCTGTACATCAATTATCTGTACGGTGACAGCAATATAAAAAAACAGCTTACACAGCTGCCTTACTGCAATGGGATTCTTCTGCTTGCCACCGAAATGAAGCTTGAGGATTTTGAGCCCTTCCACAGTCTTGGCGTTCCGCTCGTTGTTCTCGATACCTGGTATGAAAATCTGGGTTATGATTCTATTTTAATTAACAATTTCCAGGGTGCCTATCAGGCGGCCAGCTATCTGATTGGTAAAACGAAGAGTCAGGCGGGATATCTGCGCTCCTCCTATTCCATCGGCAATTTCAATGAACGTGCCGACGGCTTCTATAAAGCTATCCGTGAGAACGGCATGTCTGCTTCCCGCTCCCCGGTTCTGTGCCTCTCTCCGTCCATGGAGGGCGCCTACAAGGATATGCTGGAGCTCTTAGAAAACGGCGAAAAACCATGCCGCTCTTATTTTGCCGATAACGACCTGATTGCTGCAGGTGCAATGAAGGCTCTGAAGGAAAAAGGCTACCGTATTCCTGAGGATGTGGCTCTGATTGGTTTCGATGACATGCCGCTTTGTACGTATGTAGAGCCCGCACTCACTACCGTTCACGTACCCAAGCAATATATGGGACAGATGGCGGTTACAAGACTTTTACAGATAATAAAAGGTTCCGATGCCTACCCTGTTAAGATAGAAATCGGAACCAATATTGTAAAACGCAAATCTGTCTAAAGCGGGAGATATTTTTCTTCAAATTCAGCTATCGGCATCGGTTTCGCAAATATATAGCCCTGTCCCATATGACAGCCACATTCCAGCAGGAACTCTACCTGCTCTCTGGTTTCCACGCCCTCGCAGATAATGTCGAGATTCATGCGTTTTGCCAGATGAATCATCGCCTCTATCACATATGCCGTGCTTTCAGAGAGCAGCCCGCTTCTTAAGAAGGACTGATCCATCTTAATCACGTCAATCGGCATATGGCTGATAACACTCAGCGAAGAATAGCCTGAACCGAAATCATCAATGCTGATAATAAAACCTGCCTTCCGCAGCGTGTCCAGCTTTTCCATCAGAATATCTGCATTTTCAAAAAATGCACTCTCTGTTATCTCAATCTCAATCAGATGATGCGGCACCTGATGTTGGTCAGCCATCTCAATCAGAATCTGCTCCAGTCTCTCGTGACGGCAGTCCATACGTGAAATATTGACAGAGACAGGCACTGCCTTTCTGCCCTCCTTCAGCCATCTTTGCATCAGTTCCATCACCTGATGATAGATGCAGAAATCTACATCTATGATATTTCCGGTACGCTCCAGAACCGGAATAAAATCATTCGGATAATAGAATGTCTTTTCATCCACCCGCCAGCGCACCAGAGCTTCTGCTCCTATGACTTCATTTGTCTCCAGAGAAAATTTCGGCTGTAAATACGGAACCAGCTTGCGCTCCAGAATCGCTGTCTTAACCTCCGCCAGCACCTTTCCCTCACGGAGCACCATTTCCTTCATCGTATCATCAAAAAATGCGTATTTCAGATTCGTATTTTCCTTTACCTTTTTTCTGGCAAGACTGGCTCCATCAAGTATCTGCACCAGATCCGTATCAGGATTTTCTATAATATATGCACCTGTATGTACCTTAAAATCCGTATCAGGATAAAACAGTCTCTGCTCCCTTTCAAACTCCTCATTAAACCTTGTAATAAAAGAAGCAAGGCGTTCCTTTCCCGAGGTACGCACCAGCGCAATAAAATTATCCGCATAGACGCGGCAGCCCGCGATACAATAATGATTGTTGATAACTGTCTTCTCCGCAAATGCCCTGAGAATTTTATCTCCTACCTCCAGTCCATAGGTGTCATTGATATATTTAAAATTGCTGATGTCCGAATTCACAATAGCAAGGCTGCCCGGCTGCGCCCCGGATATGATGTGAGCCGCCTCTGTCTTAAAATTCCCGTACAAATAAAGCCCCGTCACCTTGTCATAATTGCTGAGCTTTTCAATCTCCTGACTGTTTTTCCTACTGTCATCATTGGCAAGAAGAAAATACGACATAATTTTTGCAAGTGAGCAGAAGGTATCCCGCTCCTCTTTCTTCCATTCTCTTGCTTCTCCATTCATTTCAAAACTGATATAGCCGGCAAGTCTCTCATCATCATAGATGCCGCAGGAAATAACGGATGTAATCTCCATTTCAATATAGCTTAAATATATGCCAGAAAATAATCCATCTTCTTTGACATTGTTAATTTGTATAAAACCCTTTGTGCCAAAGCCCTTCTCCAGCTCCTCCACAGAGCTGAAATGTCCATGTGTCTGGGGATCTCTGGGCATCACCACAATCTTTTTCTGCCACATATAAGCAGCCTCAAAGGCGCGGTTTTCGTAGTTGACACGCACAATACGAATCCTGTCCAGCTCATAATGCTTTCCTACTTTATTCAGCAAGGCATTCATGCCGCCGGCAAAGCTCTTGGTGGATGACAGTACATCAAAAGCAAAGGATATCATCTCCCGGTCATAATCCGTACAATCAGAAAAATGTCCTGCCGTTCCAAAATCATATTTTTTCTGTCTGTCAGGCGCGCAATACCCTCCACTGTCAGAGGGTGAATAAAACTGATACCAGTTTTTTCCTCTGCTTTTTATCACATACATGGCATTTTCTGCCTTTTGAAACAGCTCTGCAGTGTTTTTGCCATCCCTGGGATACAGGGATATTCCTATACTTCCGGTTACCCTTACCGCATCGTCTCCTCCAGTATACAGCTCGCAGAACATCTGATTCATCTGCATCGCCACATCAATAATCTCTTCTCTGGTACGATTTTTAAGAAAAACCACAAATTCGTCTCCGCCCGCTCTGCCTGCTATATCACTTTCTTTTATGCAGGCACATATCCCATCTGCAATTCTTTCGATAATCGTATCACCAAAAATTCTCCCCATGCTTTCATTCACAAGGCTTAAATTATCAGCCCCTACTATCAGCATAGCATGCTGCCCGTCCTCAAAATCCTCAAGCAAAAATTTCTCTATCTGCGCCACTGCCGACTCTCTGTCCGGCAATCCCGTCATGGCATCTATTGAGCCCAACTCTCCCTGCCCCATATTCCTTCTCCTTTTACCTCTGTACCTCTCTCACACTTCTCATTTCCAACCCAACATCTTACTGTTTATCATACCATAAATTTATCTCAATCTCAATCTGTATTTGCTCCGCTTATCCATGCCAAATGTCCTTCTTCCGCCTGGAAACAGAAAAATCCATAAAAGCCTTGCAAATTACAGGATTTCCTGTAAAATAGAAATGATTGTATCTTACAGCGTAAAATTTTACAGGGTTATAAAAAATGGAGGTTTATCATGATTAGTGCAAACAATGTCACACTTCGAATTGGCAAGAAAGCCCTTTTTGAAGATGTCAATATCAAGTTCACAGAAGGAAACTGCTATGGTCTGATTGGTGCCAACGGTGCCGGAAAATCTACCTTTCTGAAAATTCTTTCCGGTCAGCTTGAGCCTACCAACGGTGAAATCATCATCACTCCCGGTCAGCGTCTCTCTTTCCTGCAGCAGGATCACTTCAAATATGATGCTTATCCCGTACTGGACACTGTTATCATGGGAAATCAGCGTCTGTATGATATTATGAAGGAAAAGGATGCAATTTATGCGAAGGAAGATTTTACAGAGGAAGACGGCATCCGTGCCAGTGATTTAGAGGCTGAATTTGCTGATTTGAACGGCTGGGAGGCAGAATCCGATGCCGCTACCCTATTAAACGGTCTGGGCATTGATACAGAATTACACTATAAGCAGATGGCTGACTTAAACGGTCCGGAAAAGGTAAAGGTACTGCTTGCACAGGCATTGTTCGGCAATCCGGATATTCTGCTGCTTGATGAGCCGACGAACCACCTGGACCTCGATGCAATCGCATGGCTTGAGGAATTCTTAATCAACTTTGAAAATACAGTCATCGTAGTATCTCACGACCGTTATTTCTTAAATAAAGTCTGCACCCAGATTGCCGATATCGACTATGCCAAGATTCAGCTTTATGCAGGAAACTATGACTTCTGGTATGAATCCAGTCAGCTTCTGGTAAAGCAGATGAAGGAAGCAAACAGAAAGAAAGAAGAAAAGATTAAGGAACTGCAGGAGTTTATTCAGCGATTCAGTGCCAATGCTTCCAAGTCCAAGCAGGCTACCTCCAGAAAACGTGCGCTTGAAAAAATTGAGCTGGATGAGATTAAGCCTTCCAGCAGAAAATATCCATATATTGATTTCCGTCCTGAGCGTGAAATCGGAAATGAGGTTCTTACCGTTGAAAATCTGACGAAAACGATTGACGGTGTGAAGGTTCTCGACCATATTTCCTTTATTGTCGGCAGAGAGGACAAAATTGCATTTGTCGGAAGCAACGAGCTTGCCAAGACAACTCTCTTTAAGATTCTCATGGGTGAGATGGAGCCGGACGAGGGCAGCTACAAATGGGGTGTTACCACTTCACAGGCATATTTCCCGAAGGATAACACACAGGAATTTGATAACGACCTGATTATCTCCGACTGGCTGACGCAGTACTCCCCTGTCAAGGATGTGACCTATGTGCGGGGCTTCCTCGGCAGAATGCTTTTCGCCGGAGATGACGGTGTGAAGAAGGTAAAAGTATTATCCGGTGGTGAGAAGGTTCGCTGTCTCTTATCCAAGATGATGATTTCCGGCGCCAACATTCTGATTTTTGATGAGCCGACCAACCATCTGGACATGGAGTCTATCACCGCTCTGAATAACGGACTGATTAAGTTCCCGGGAGTTATTCTTTTCACCTCCCATGACCATCAGTTTGTACAGACTACCGCAAACCGTATTATGGAAATTGTAAATGGCGGTCTGATTGACAAGATTACAACCTATGACGAATATCTGGCAAGCGATGAGATGGCAAGAAAGCGTCAGGTATATACGGTAAATTCTGAAGAGGACGGGGATTAAGCTCTGCCAGAATATTACCAAAAAAGAATCCTGCTTTGCAGGATTCTTTTTTATACTTATTTTAAGCTTTCAGAATCTCTAAAAGCCCTGCGTGGCACTGCTCCAGTGCAAGACCTTTGTTCGCATAGCTGACCGCCTGCTCTTTCTCGCCCTTTCCCAGATATCCAAGTGCAGCCATATACAGGCAGTGCACCTTATTCATTTTATTTAAATCTGCCTCAAATATCAGGAAATCCGGCAGCGATACCGCAAAATAATCGATGGATACCTCATCCTCCATATGCGCATTAGCGTACTCAATAAAGAGTTCAAAGCGTCTTTCTGCTTCCGCCTCATCACCGAGCGCACGGATTGCCAGTGCCGCATAATACATCATTTCCGGAGGCTGGTCGTTATAATACATCGCAGAGGACAGTCCGAATTCACCTCTTGATGCCAGCTTCCAGAAATTCTCCGCCTCTTCTTTGTTCTCAGCCAGCATCCCAAGCAGATAGTAAATATCATTGTCCAGATTGCCAATGAGCTTGCCCTCACCGAGATTATGCGGATAAACCAGTGCTTTACGCAGCAGCTCTGCCGCCCTCTGCTTATCCGGCTCTGTCTTTGCCATATGAATCAGGGAAATCCGGTACTGCGCCGGAATTTTCCCTTCGCCGCCCTCCCACGGATGGAAATTGTGTGCCATAGTAAGCTTATAGGCTCGCTCGTATGCTCCGTCAAGATTCAGCAGGGTAATATATTCGGTATATAAATCATCCCGTTTTTCTAACAGCTCTGCATGCTCCTCCATCTGTGCAAGGCGCTCCTTCACTGGCATATTCATCGCCTTACAGAGCTGGTCAAGCTCAAAAAATACTCTCGCATCACTCTCGTCCATGGCAAATGCTTTCTCAAGTGCTTCCTTTGCCCGTCCTTCATCATGGAGCTTATTATAGTACACTAACGATAAATTGCGGTATACGGTAGGAAGTGCTGTCTTCTCTGCACAATTCTCCCATAATACTCTTGCATCCTTATCACGTCCCCTGTCATACAGCAGATTACCCAGATAATACGCTGCAAAGCTTCCGCCCGCTGACACAGCTTCCTTAAGAACCTGCATATCCTCAAGCCGGTTCGGGAAGCAATACAGACTATTACCTGCTTCAGCTTTTTCAAACTCTGCTTTATCTCCTGTAACACTGTAGAGATAATAGTGTACCATCGGTTCATCCTGCTTCGGTGCCAGTGAAAGCACCTGTGCTGCCTCTTCTTTCAGTCCCGCTGCATGGTAGCTTAAGGCAAGCTCGATGTAATTATGATTATCCTCACGCATCAGTGCTTTAAGCTCCTTAAGGCCTTCCCCTGTCAGACGGTACAGCTCATAGCGGCAGCCATGGTCCAACGGGTCGATTTTCCTCGTTTCCTCCGCAAATAATACTGCCTCCTGCACTCTGCCAGATAAACGTAAAAGTGCAGATTTCAGCGTTCTTGCTTTCAGATTATGACAGCCTCTGATTAACGATTTTTCAATAAAATCCAGTGCCTGCGCATACTCTCCCATCCCGGCAGCGATGCACGCCAGCTGATAAAAGGCTTTATCCTGCATACTGCCATCCCATGATGCCTTATAAAATGCGTCAAATGCCTGCTCCGCCTTTCCCTGCGCCCTGCAGGCAAGTCCCAGATTGTAATATGGCTCACAGTCATACGGATTCGGATTCTTCCATGTAGAAGACTTCACAGCTGTACGAAAATACGTTTCGCTCTCCGCAAAATATCCTTTGTTATACAAATATTTTCCATATCCGTTATTGAGGCGGATATCAGACGCATCATGCTTTAAGCCCTCCAGATAATAATCCTGCGGCGACCTCGTCGCATGGCGGTACTGTTCCAGATGAGCTGCAGCAAGGAACAGCTTCTCATTCGTGTCAAGCTCCTCCGGACGGGGAATCGCTTCCGCGGGTGAAGGCACCGGCTCTGTCTTCTTCACCGGAGTGTAGGACAGAAGCACTTTCCCTGATTTCTTCACCTGTACTGTCACATCTGCCTCATCCTCAATCGTCAAATCTACGGTTTTTATGATGCTTCCCGCAGGAGGCAGACTGAAGCTCTCCGTCACTGCTGTCTGCCCCTTATAAAGCAGCTCAAGCTCTGCATCCTCAAGTCCGCACGGTGCATAGACTGCTGCCTCTGCCCTGCCGTCTGAAAGCTCCAGATTTAATACAACCTCCGTGGAAGCATTTTTCACCGCACCGACATGCTGATACGGCATAAAATACTGCACAAAGCTCTTTTCCTCATAAGGCTTAAGATATGTAAAATCCGGCTGATTATCGGTAAATACACCCGTCATCAGCTCAATATACGGGCCGTTTTCATCCGTCAGGTTTCTGTCCCATGCCTGTCCGAAATCACCATTGCCCCACGTCCACTGCTTCTTACCCGGCGAAACATGATGGTCAGCAATATGCAGCAGCCCTGCCTGTTTTTTATAATCATAATTACCGATAAAATCAAAATCTGAATGGTATGCCATATAGGAGGTCGGCACCGGAATATTCTTGTACCGGGAAATGTCCGTGCCCGGAGCATAATCCACCTTATAGTACACTCCGTCTGCAATAGGGAATTTCGATACATCCCTCTTTCCATGGTCCATCACTGCATGCACATCTGGCGGAAAAATCGACTGTGTGTCATCACTCACTGCCACTGCCGGATTCGCCCACCAAAGAAAGGTCTGCGGTCTGTCTGTCGGATTATAAACCTGTCCCTTAATCTCCAGATACGCTCTGTCCGGGTATACTGTAAAGCCTGCCATTCCCTTCGTGTGGAACATCTTTTCCGTCTCTCCGACCCACACCGTAGCCGAGCCATCCTCATGCTCCTCTATCGTATAGTCGACGGGGTCAAAGGTAGAAGGTCTGTGATGCTGCGGCCAGTTAAATTCGATTCCGCCGGAAATCCACGGTCCTGCCAGTCCCACCAGTGCCGGTTTAATCACCTCATTATAATATACGGCATCATAGCCGTTTGTTTTATCGTACAGCCGCTGAATCCTGCCGCCAAGCTCCGGCAGAATCATAACAAGAATATAATCATTTTCCAGATAAATTGCATTATACTGCTTCTCCACCTTCACATCTGACACACCCTCACACACCGGATGCGGGTAGACACGTCCGCTGGAGCCCTGATAGACACGCTTTTCCAAAAACATCGGATTCCTGTCGTACTCTGCAGTTTCATAAGTCGGAATCATTACCTGTTCCTGGCGTACCGTTACCTTCTTCATGTTTTTTCCTCCTGCTTCTATATTTTGACCCCTGATACCTACGGATGACTACGCACCTTGTGCTCCCGTCATCCTAAAAACATTCGAAATTCGCCCTGTTCGGGCTACTTTCTCATGTTTTTGCGGGTCCCAAAGTCATGCTTTTTCATGCCAGCATGAAACGCATGACCTTTTGACCCTGGTATCATGATATGAGTATAATGCCGTACAGAAAGAAAAGCATTACCGATTATTGCTCAAAAATATGAAATTATTGCTATTTTATCAGAAAGAATTTATAATAGCCTTAACACCCCTGAAAGGAGGATTCCCATGAGCCGTTACCAGGAAAAAATCACCGACCAGTCCATATGGCTGACTGCCGCTCCTTCCGGTCTTTCTCTTTCCATGCCTTTCTTTGTGACAGAATCCGGTCATTTCTTTGCAGAAAAGGGATACCTGGTGCGCAGGGCAGAGCATGACAGCTTTCTGCTTCTCTACACGCTGGGCGGATGTGGAGCAGTTCAAAGCGGCACAGCCTCCCTGCAGCTTTCTGAGGGCAGCGCCGTGTTCGTGGACTGTCACAGCTTTCACGAATACTATGCTCTAAGCGAATGCTGGGAATTTCTATGGATACATATAAAAGGAAATGCAGCAGATGTCTTTTTTCATACTCTTTATCCGCATGATATTTTTGCGGTTTCCGTGAGAGAAACAGCTGTCCTTAAGCAGCACATTGACACTCTGCAGGAGCAGATGCGTCATAATGACATCACAAGCTGCATCACAGGCTCTGCTGTCATACACGAAATCCTCAATGTTCTTATCCGCAGCAGTCTTGTGCAGGAGCAGGAAAAGAAAAGCCGGCAGCAGTCTGATGCTGTCGGCCATGTAATTGCCTTTATCCGCTCCCATTACTCTGAGCCTGTCACGATTGATGACATGCTTGAGGATATTCCTGTCTCCAGGTATCACTTTATCCGCAGCTTTAAGCGCATCACAGGAAGTACGCCATATCATTATCTTTTGAGCTACCGCATCACTATGGCGAAAACCCTGCTGCGCTCTACGGAGCAATCAGTCGCGGAAATTGCAGAAAATTGCGGTTTCTCCGATACCAGTAATTTCATCACGCATTTTCGTAAATATACCGGACAAAGTCCATTGCAGTACAGGAAATATTTCAGCGGATAATTCAGCTTACTCATGCTCCTTAAGCCAGCGCGCTGCCAGATACGCATAGACAGCGCTTCCCTGTGCCAGTACCGCTTCATCAAACATCACCTTTGGATGATGCTGAGGATATGGATAGCCCTTCTCCGGCTCCCCGGCTGCCAGTGCCAGCATAACAGAAGGCACCCTCTGACTTACATTTGCAAAATCCTCACTGCCTCCCGACAGATTTTTTGCACTGCCGGAAGCTGCCGCTGCAAATTCTGCCTGATTGAATGCCCTCTTCTCTCCAAGGAGCTCCTTTGCATATCCCGTTACTTCTTCTGACAAAGCAGCATCATTTTTCAAGGTCGGACAGCCGCTGTCGAAACTCACTGCTGCCTCGGCACGGAAGGTTGCGGCAGTTCCTGACACGATTTCCTCTACACGTTTTTTAAGAAGCGTACGTGTCTCTTCATCAAAGGTACGCATGCTTCCCATCAGTCTGGCACTGTCAGGAATCGCATTGTAGGAATTACCTGCCTGCACACTTCCTATGGTCAGCACAGCAGGCGTGCTGATGGATATTTCCCTTGCTGTAATTTCCTGCAGTGCAATCACGATATGTGCTGCCGACGTCACAGGGTCAATTCCATTCTGAGGCATCGAGCCATGGCAGCCCTTTCCCTGAATATTGACAGTAAACATATCCGCCGATGGTGCACTTACACCACCGCCGCTGACGATAACACTTCCTGACGGAATGGACATGCCTGCCATAACATGAATCATCAACGATGCGTCCACCCTCGGATTTTCCAGCACTCCGGCATCAATCATGTCTGCCGAGCCCTCAAGTGTCTCCTCTGCGGGCTGAAACATCAGCTTCACCGTGCCCTGCAGTTCATCCTCGTGCTCCTTTAAAAGCTTCGCCGCACCCAGCAGCATACTGGTGTGCATATCGTGTCCACACGCGTGCATACGCCCTTCCCTGCAGGCATATTCCAGTCCGGTCTGTTCCTGTATCGGAAGCGCATCCATATCCGCGCGCAGTAAGAATACTCTGCCCGGGCGCTTGCCCCCTGCCAGCACCACAAGTCCTGCCTTTCCGCAGTCTGACGGAGTATAGCCCATCTTCTCCAGTTGTCTGCGGACATATTCTCTGGTTTCCGTCAGTTCAAATCCCGTCTCTGCATGCTCATGCAGAAAGCGGCGATGCGCAGTCAGTTCAGCCTGATATGACTGCGCCTGTTCTAACCATTCACCTGTATTCATAAAAAACCTCCTGATATTTTCATCAGGTTTATTATGCCCAGATTCAGCTGTTTTTACAGCGACGACAGCTTTTCTTCAATCGCCTCCTGTAATTGCCTTGCCAGTTCTGCAATACCAGAAAGACTTTCTTTTGTCTCCTCCACTACTACTGCACCCATGCACCTGTCTTGTCTACCCGGCAACCGTCCGGTGTCAGCTCATCAATGTACATGGAACTTAATGGTCTGCTTTTCATTGCTCTCCAGACTCCCGACTGTCATCTCTGCCCAGCTATACTGTATCATATATTCTCCATGATAGCTGTTGACAGCTGTGATATCCCCTTTCAAATAACGGTAATAGTCACAGTCCACCTTAGACAGATTAAGATAATAGCCATCCCTTTCATGCTTCAAGACATCCTGCAGACCGCAGATGCCCAGCGTCTTGCGGATATCGCTGGCAAGGGTACGGATATAGCTCTTCTTATTCATAGAATCTGCTTCTTCTTCAAACAATATCGTCCTGATTTCATTGGTACTGACCTTGGCTCCGCGACGGTCTACAAGGTACGCCAGCATCTCCCGGCTTTTCAGCCGTTCAAACTTCATGGGTTCCCCTTTATAAAAACATTCAAAATTTCCAAAGCACTGTATCGTAAGCTTATCCTCCTCGTGTCTGACCGGATAACGCAAATGCTCTAAGGCTCTCTCTATCACTTTCCTCTGCACAGGCTTCAGGAGATATCCGCTGACGTACATATCCCAGGCATCTCCCATATATTCAGAATACGCTGTCACAAATACAATATTTATATCCGGTCGAATATCCTTCAGATGCTTTGCAAGCTCAAGCCCTGTCATTCCCGGCATATCAATATCCAGAAACGCCACATAAAGCTCATTCTGCCTTGCATATTCCAGTGCTTCCTCATAATTATCTGCACAGAAAATTTCTGAATCTGACGGAGCAATCTCTTTTACCATTCTTCCTATATCACGCAGCACGAGCGGTTCATCATCTACTATAAGATATTTCATGCCCATCATTCCTTTTTTCCTTTGTCCTTCATTGTCTTTGGAATACAAAGAGTCACTGTTGTCCCCTGCTCCGGCGTACTGTCTGCTTTCAGACTTCCCTTACACATAAGCTGCAATCTCTTTTCCACATTCTGTAAGCCAACATGAACCTTTCCATCATTTTTCGGTACAGACACATCAAAGCCGATACCATCATCTGTCACTGTGACAATAAAAGCATTTTCCTCTTCAAAGGATTTTATCGTTACAGTTCCGGCTACACGTTTTTTTCTGATTCCATGGCGGACTGCATTCTCCACAATCGGCTGTACGCTCATCGGCGGAAGCATGAAGTCCTCTGCTTTTATGTCCTTCTCCACTTTTATTTTATCTCCAAATCTCTGCTTTTCCAGATAGAGATAACTATCTACAAGCTCCATTTCCTTATGAAAGGAAATACACTTTTCCTTATCCATCGCTTCAAAGCTTCCCCTCAAATAGCAGGAAAACCTGTCAATTGCTTCAATCGCCGTTTTTGTATCTTCCACGCAAAGGCTTCGGATTGCCCCAAGTGCATTATAGATAAAATGTGGCTGTATCTGACTCATGGCAAGCACGATTCTGCTGTTTTTAAGCTCTTCCTCCAGCTTCTTTGCAGTGACAGACGCCTGCTGATTGGCTGCGACCAGCTTAATTGCCCTTACCAGGTGAAATGCGAACAACAGGACAAATATCACCTTTATGACAATCCCGTTTGTCCATACCCCGATGCGGGCATTCATAAGCTCAAGCAGTACTGCCGACAGCAGTATGGTATAAGAAAGAAACAAGCTTCTATCTGCTCCTGCCCCCCTGCTATATTCTGCAATGCAACAAGCAAGCAGCACCAAAGATACCAGTCCCTGCGCGATTGCCCAGAAAAGTCCGGTATCATAGACAGACATCCTGCCCGCAAGAGAAAGGATAAGAAGAATCCCCGTCACCCCGGAAAGTCCGTTTATCAGATATTCTGCGATTTTTTTTTCTTTTCCTGTCAGCGTTTTCCCCACACATACTGCAAGTGCTAACGCAGCAAACATGATGCAGTATTGCCGCACACAAGTATTAAATGCAATCAATGCACTTCGGAATTCTATATCCTTTGTATCCATAAAAATATATCCGCCCATAAAAAGCGACATAAGACCCGCACTCCACAATAAGCTGCCGAAAGGAAGTTTCTGCACAAGATAGCCCAGCGCCATACCTAACAATGCCACCGAAATAACTATAATGACAATTCCTGTTACCTGAGAAAGCATGCTCTGCCTGCCAAGATGCTTCTGCAGCGCAGTCCCACCACCCAGATACAGGGAATGCAGAAATTCATTATACGCATCGGCATTTCCATAAAGGTGCGAATTATGCAGACGGATTTCGATTTCATCCTCTGAGTTTATTCCGTCTGGCAGCCAGGCGCTCCATCTGGCTGCACATTCCGTTTCTGATGCTCTATCCTCTGACATTGGCGCGCCGGTATAGAACACTTCCTCATCATTGACAGCTATCACTACTCCAATATGATTCAGATAAAAGCTTAAACAACTCATCGAAAGCAGCTCTTTAATCTGTCCCCGCAGTATAAGATCCCCTTCAAAGGCTGACAGCTTCGTATCCTCTGTAAGAGGCTTCCATTCACTGCCATTCTGGCTGTATTCACCGACAAACTCCGTGCTGATTACAATTGACGACATTGCCTGATTCGTCTTCCGGCACATCTGATACAGCAGTGCTGCTGCAAGTAAAAGCAGTATGAGATACCGGGTTATGTTCAAATATACTCTCTTCAATCTATCACTCTTCCTCTGTAACTCAAAAAGCAGGCACCATCGCAGATTTCTCTGCGACAGTACTTGCTTATTCCTGATTCTTCTTATTCCTGATTTTTCTTATTTACTGAATTCTTCCATGCAGCTCCTGCAGACTCATCACTCCTGCACTTCTGCCGTGTTTTACTTCCTTGATTCCCTTCGCTGCTGCCTTCGCTGCCGCCATAGTTGTCATATAAGGTACCTTCGCCTTAATAGCTGCCTTACGCACGTAGCTGTCATCATACTCACTGTCGCTGCCTATCGGTGTGTTAATAACAAACTGAACCTCACGGTTTGTAATAGCATCATAAATGTTCGGACGTCCCTCATACATTTTATTGATTTTTGTCACCTCAATGCCTGCATCCCTGATTGTCTCGTAGGTATGACCGGTAGCAATCAGCTTAAAGCCTGCATCTGTCAAATCCTGTGC
This sequence comes from Lachnospiraceae bacterium, assembly GCA_017624115.1. Taxonomy (GTDB): domain Bacteria; phylum Bacillota; class Clostridia; order Lachnospirales; family Lachnospiraceae; genus RGIG8607. The sequence continues at coordinate 29,332 of JAGANQ010000054.1, read as the reverse complement.
CACCTCGGCAAGCTCTGCCTTGTCTGCATTATTGACACTTAAAAGCACGGTACCTTCAAGTGGAAGCGGTGTCTGTGTAGCCTCCTGTGCCTTATAGAATGCCTCACCAAAGGTATCTGCAAGCCCCAGCACTTCTCCGGTAGAACGCATCTCCGGTCCGAGAACCGGGTCTACCTCCGGGAACATATTGAACGGGAATACTGCTTCCTTCACACCGTAATGAGTGAATTTCTTCTCCTTTAATTCCGGCACCGGCGATGGTCTGCCTGTCAGCTCTGAAGTAATAATATCGGTTGCAATCGGCACCATCGCAATATTGCATACCTTCGATACAAGAGGGACCGTTCTGGAAGCTCTCGGATTCGCCTCAAGCACATATACCTTACCATTCTCAATCGCATACTGCATGTTCATCAGACCTCTTACATGCATCTCCTCTGCAATCTTTCTGGTATAATCCTTAATCGTTTTCAAGTTCTCCTCTGAGATGTTCAGAGAAGGAATGATACATGCCGAGTCACCGGAATGCACACCTGCAAGCTCAATATGCTCCATGACAGCCGGCACGAACGCATGCTCACCATCGCTGATGGCATCTGCCTCCACCTCTGTCGCATGACGAAGGAAACGGTCGATGAGAATCGGTCTGTCCGGTGTCACGCCTACGGCTGCTGCCATATAGCTTCTTAACATTTCTTCGTTATTCACAACCTCCATGCCACGGCCGCCCAATACATAAGACGGGCGCACCATAACAGGATAACCGATGCGGTTTGCTATCTCTATCGCCTCATCAATATTGACTGCCATTCCGGACTCCGGCATCGGGATATCCAGCTTCTCCATCATGGCACGGAACAAATCTCTGTCCTCTGCCAGGTCTATAACCGCCGGAGAGGTTCCCAGAATCTTCACACCGTTCTTCTCCAGCTCACCGGATAAATTAAGCGGTGTCTGTCCGCCGAACTGTGCAATAATGCCAAGCGGCTTTTCTTTATTATAAATGCTCAATACATCCTCTAATGTCAGCGGTTCAAAATACAGCTTGTCAGAGGTATCATAGTCAGTAGAAACTGTCTCGGGATTACAGTTGACAATAATTGTCTCAAATCCCAGCTTTTTCAGTGCCAGCGCCGCGTGAACACTGCAGTAGTCAAACTCGATACCCTGTCCGATTCTGTTCGGACCGCCGCCCAGAATCATAATCTTCTGCCTGTCACTTACAGTGGACTTGTCCTCCGCATTGTAGGTGGAATAATAGTAAGCACTGTCCTCTGTACCGCTTACATGTACACCCTCCCATGCTTCTACAACACCGATTGCTGTTCTGGCATCACGGATATCCTTCTCCGGCACATCAAGCAGCTTACCCAGATACTTATCAGAGAAGCCGTCCTTTTTTGCCTGCGTCAGCACATCAGCAGGAGGAACCTGACCCTTGTACTTAAGAAGTGCTTCCTCCTCCTCTACTAATTCCTTCATCTGCTCGATGAAATAATGCTTAATCTTTGTCATCTGATACAGCTCTTCTACGGTTGCGCCCTTACGAAGTGCTTCATACATGATAAACTGACGCTCACTGGTAGGAACATAGAGCATCTGCATCAGCTCTTCTTTTGACTTTTCTGCGAAATTCTTCGCAAAGCCAAGTCCGTAGCGTCCTGTCTCAAGGCTGCGGATTGCCTTCTGGAAAGCCTCCTTGTAGGTCTTTCCAATGGACATAACCTCACCTACGGCACGCATCTGTGTGCCTAATTTATCCTCTACACCCTTGAACTTTTCAAACGCCCAGCGTGCAAACTTAATTACAATATAATCGCCATCCGGTACATACTTATCCAGCGTGCCATACTTTCCGCACGGAATCTCATCCAGTGTAAGGCCGGAAGCCAGCATTGCGGAAACCAGAGCAATCGGAAAACCGGTCGCCTTAGAAGCCAGCGCAGAGGAACGTGAAGTTCTCGGATTAATCTCAATAACTACGATTCTGTCTGTTACCGGGTCATGTGCAAACTGTACGTTTGTGCCGCCGATAACCTCAATCGCTTCTACGATACGGTACGCCTGCTCCTGCAGTCTGTCCTGCACCTCCTGAGAAATCGTAAGCATCGGTGCACTGCAGAATGAATCTCCTGTATGGACTCCGAGCGGGTCGATATTCTCGATGAAGCAGACCGTAATCATATTGTTCTTCGCGTCTCTGACCACCTCTAACTCCAGCTCTTCCCAGCCAAGAATCGACTCTTCTACCAGAACCTGTCCAACAAGACTCGCCTGTAAGCCTCTTGCACATACTGTCTTTAATTCCTCTACATTATATACCAGACCGCCGCCGGCACCGCCCATCGTATAAGCTGGGCGAAGCACTACCGGGTATCCAAGCTTATCCGCGATTGCCAGTGCACCCTCCACCGAATACGCAACCTCGCTTCTCGCCATTTCGATTCCAAGACTGTTCATCGTATTCTTGAACTCGATTCTGTCCTCGCCGCGCTCAATGGCATCTACCTGCACACCGATAACCTTTACATTATATTTATCCAGAATTCCGGCATTCGACAGCTCCGAGCAAAGGTTTAATCCAGACTGTCCGCCAAGATTAGGTAAAATCGCATCCGGTCTTTCCTTTTCAATAATCTGCTCCAGACGTTTTACATTTAAAGGTTCAATATAAGTAACATCAGCAATTCCCGGATCTGTCATAATCGTTGCCGGATTCGAATTTACCAGCACAATCTCATATCCCAGCTTTCTGAGTGCCTTACAGGCCTGTGTTCCCGAATAGTCAAACTCGCATGCCTGACCGATGATAATCGGACCTGAGCCAATTATCAGTACTTTGTGAATATCTGTTCTCTTTCCCATTTTTCCCTCCGTATATATACTTCGATATAAAATCTGACATACATTATATCTATCTTATCACAATTCATACAATTCGAAAACATATTTCTGAATTATTTTCATATCTTTTTCATTCCATCCAGTAAGACTTCCGGAATACTGAGATTCCCTCTGCCCACACCAAGGTCAATATGCGGCTTCGTTGCACCATGGAAATCCGAACCGCCGCTGACAAACAGCCCATATTCTGCAGCAAGCTCCTTCATCCTGCGCTCATCACGCCCTTCATTCATGGAATAAATCGCTTCAAGTCCATCCAGTCCACAGTCCTTAAGCAGCTTCAAAAGCTTCTTAAGCTCCTCCATTCCCAGATGATACAAAAGCGGATGAGCCAGCACCGCCAGTCCTCCTGCCTCATGGATAAGTGCAATCGCACCCTCCGGTGTAATGCGCTCCCGCGGAATATAGCACGGCTTTCCATCGCCCAGAAAGCGGTCAAAGGCTTCCTCATAGCTTCTGACATACCCCTTTTTCTTCAGCATTTTGGCAAAATGCGCCCTTGTAAGAACAGCATCTCCATATTCTTCCTTCATTTCTTCTATTGTTACAGGCAGCTTATGCGCTGTCAGACGCTCTGACATTTTCACATTTCGTTCATCCCTTATGGTCTTGAATTCCTCCAGATAACACTGCAGCCTCTCTGACTTATAATCCAGAAATAATCCAAGGATATGGATATCTTTGCCCCGGTATTCTGCCGACAATTCCACACCTGGTATCAATAAAAGTCCGCTGCCCACTGCTGCCTGCACAGCCTCCTCTACCCCTGACACCGTGTCATGGTCTGTCAGTGCCATCGCAGAAAGTCCCTTTTCCAGCGCATAACGCACGAGCTCCGACGGAGTAAAGGTTCCGTCGGACGCATTAGAATGTACATGTAAATCAATGCTCTTCAAGATGTTTCCTCCCCGGTAATGATACGGCATGCAGCGGATTCAGCAGCCAGGATGACAGAAGCAGCAGCAGAACAGACACCAGTATCTGCACCAGCAGACTGATTAAGACCCAGTTATCAATGATAAAGCCCTGCTCCAGAGGGGCATAGGTACTGCACAGCCCGGCAATATAGTCTTCATTGCTCACCTGACTGTATACCAGAGCAATAAAGCTGACCGCCGGATTCACAATCAACAGATAAATTCCTTTTCCGATGCCGTTTGTAAAATTGCCTATATTATTGGTATTCAGATACTGTAACAATATCATAACACCATAGCTTCCGAATATCAGAGCAATCATGCTTCCATAAGAAAATACGGTCGCTGTCGTCGTCTTTCTGCTTACCGTTGAAAAGAGGATTCCCAGACTTCCCGCAAAGAAACCGGAAATCAGCAATGCTGCCAGCACCAGGAACAAATCTCTGATGCGGATTCCGCCAAATATAAACACCAGAGACAGCACAGGGAGACTCGAAACCACAAGAATGATAACCAGATTCAGTGAGGCTTTCAGCTTGCCAAATACGATGGACATCGGTGTCATACGGCTCGTCAGCAGCAAATCCAGTGTTTTTCTCTCTTTTTCGCCGGAAATACTTCCCGCCGTAATTGCCGGAACTAACAGCATGAACATCGCAAATTCAATAAACACTACCGTCGAATAGGTCTGTATCACACTTGCAAACTGTACACTGCCAAAATAACGGCTGCGATTAACCGCACCATACAGAGAAAGCAGGCTCAAGACCGCAAGAATCCCATTAAAGCCCATAATCAGCAGCGCCAGTCTGGCTGTTCTCACACTCATTTTTACTTCATTCTGATATACCGGATTCGACATCAGCCTTCCTCTCCTTCCTTTGTCAGCTGCATAAAGATAGTTTCCAGATTATCTCTTTTCCGTGCAAATGAAAGAACCCGGATTCCCTGCATAACCATCTGATTTAACAAATCCGCTTCCTCCTGTGCCGAGCCGGTAAAGGTAAACTGAAATTCCTGCCCGTCTATCGCCAGTGCCTGTACCATGCGGTTTTCTCTCAGAAAATCAAGCGCCTTCTTCTGATCATCGCATACTCTCATAAGAATCGGATTCGATGTATTGACTGCCGAAACAATTTCTTCGATGCTTCCCTGCTGCAAAAGCTCACCCTTCTTGATAATACCGATGCTGCTGCACATTTCTGCCAGCTCAGAAAGAATGTGCGAGCTTATCAGTATCGTAGAACCCTTCCGGCACAGCTCCTTGAGAATCGTCTTCATCTCAAATCTGGAACGCGGGTCCAGACCGGAAGCCGGTTCATCCAGAATCAGCAAATCAGGCTTATGAATCATGGCACGTGCCAGACAAAGCCTCTGCTGCATGCCCCTGGAAAGCTCATCCACATAGACATCGTCTCTGCCCTCCAAACCAACCAGCTCCATCAGCTCATAGCAACGTTTTCGCACCTCTTTGCCGACCAGCCCATAGGTTGACGCATAGAACTCCATATATTCAATCGCCTTCAGATTATCGTACACGCCGAAGAAGTCCGGCACATAACCAATCTTCTGCTTCAGATTGTCTACATCCTTCAGCGCATCCCTGCCATCCAGGTACACATGTCCGCTGTCCGCTTTAAGCAGTCCCGTCATAATTTTAATCGTCGTGGTTTTCCCCGCTCCGTTCGGACCGATAAAGCCAAACAGCTCTCCCTTGCCGACCTCCATGCTCAAACCGTTAAGTGCTCTGAATTTTCCATAATTTTTTACGAGATTTTCTATCCTTAACATCTATCTCACCTATTTCTTCCTGATGACAGAAACTACCGGCAGCAATATTTCCCGATACAGCTCTGTATCTATGAAATCGGAGCTGTACTGTACAATCAGATAGCATGTTCCGTTCCGCTCTGTCAGATACTTCTCCAAATCCGTAATCCAGAACTGTTTGTCTGTCAAATCTACCAGTTCATATGCGAGCGTAAGCGGATTATAGAAATATGCTTCTCCCGAGAATGCCTTATAATCCGGATTATCCTCCTCCACTCCTGCACTGGCAAAACGGACCGCCCTTAAGCCCTCCTTGCTTCCGAGGTCATACTGCAGTCGGATGCTGCTGCTGTATGTGGAACCGGTATTCTCATGGTAGCTGATATCCTCATCAATGTTGATAATTTCATCGGCAGAAAGGTTCTGATAGATAAGCTCTCCCGACGTCGTATTCAGCAAAATTTTCTTATTCAGAAGCGTCGCACCATAAGTCGTATATCCATTATCTGTCTGGAAATCACCTGCCTTACCGACCGGCATAAACGCTAACAGCGTTGCACTGCTTCCTGATGAAGTGCTCATATTGCTGAGATAGTATTCCAGAAGCTTTGTCTTCTGTGACAGAAACGCATACTCCTGATTTTCTGAATTCACCTGATAACTGACATTCGACCAGCCCGTGATTTCCTTCGCGGCTTCTTCACAGGTATCCGTGTAGAAATACAGCTTCTGCACATCGCTGATATCCACAACTCTGCCGGGTTCTAAATTTCCCAGCACATAGATACTGTTGCGGATAATAAGTATTACATTCTCAAAATTCTGCTGAGTTTCATTATAAACGGTTCCCTTCACATTCTCGTTAAAATAAGAGATATCCGCACCCAGTCCCAGTAAATCCCGGTTTTCGCTCTCCCGTTCCAGTTTGAAATACTGCGATTCGAAAGGTGCTGAATGTCTCATCGTAATCGTTGTGGCATCCCCGCCGTGATATAACTCCGTCTTGCAATCCTGTAATACTGTTTCCTCGTCCACAACCTCATAATAATAATGGCTGTCCGCAGAAATCGGCTGCACCGAATACTCTGCCTTCAGCTGCAGATGATAGGAATTGCTGGTCGGGGCCTTGGTATCAATGTATGCTTCCTCCAGAATCTGCTTACCCTCAAGAGTCCAGATTGAGGCATATCGGATAACCGGCTCCTGAAACCGGGTCGTTGTTCCCATCAGATATATCATCACAGAAAACAGCACTGCCGCACCGCCCACCGACACACCGGTAAGTCTCGCCTTATCCTTTTTCCTGAGTACATAGAAGATACCCGGTCCTGCCAGAAGCAGATACAGCACCATAATCACTACATAAACTGAAATTCTCGGCAGCTTTCTTCCCATCGCTGTATCCAGAAGCTCCTTCACATTCTCATACTGTTCTGCTCCGTTATAATAATGGTCATTTTCAATAATCTGTGTGATAATTTCGGCAGAGCATACCTTACTGATAAGTGAGCCTGGAATTGCATTATTATCAACTGCAAACTCCATCAAATCCATGTCAGCTACCTTCAGAGTAAAATATCCGACTCTTCCCTGCTTTACATTCTGCGTCTGAACCCACAGATATGGTCTTGCCTCCACGCCCTCTGTCACAGGATAATCTGTTTCTGAAAAAATATAACGCCCGCTTCCCACTTCTGCAATCAGTGCACCGCCATCACAGACCCAGCTGTTCAAAGCTTCCCTCTGCTCCTTGGAAAGACGCTCTGTCATCGTTCTGTCCAGTACAATGATATCCAGGCAGTCCATTCCGTAATGAATATCCTCTATATCTTCAGCAGTCAGTGAAAACGCCCTTGTCTTTACATACGGGAAGCTGCTGTCCGTGTACTCTCCCACATTGACACTATGAAAAGCTGCTGTGGCATCCTTGTTCTCGCTCAGTACACCCACATATAGCTCCGTCACTTCTCTTCCGCTCGTCTTTAGGCTTACCTGTTCCTGCTCAAGAACCTTCCCCTTTTCATCAATTACATCAAAGGAAATTACTGTATAATTAGAAACCAGCGGAATCTCTCCGCGCACAACAAACGGCTCACCTGCCGCCACTGCTGCCGGATATTCGTAGGCATAGTTTTCTTCCCCGTTATTTGCCGGCACAAGAATGCGCAGCGTTCCCTGAAAACTCTCTTCCGAAGTAATCTCTGCCCTGAACGGAATATTTCTTCCAAATTTTGCATAGCTTTCATATCCGCACTCTGCCTGCAGTACAATACCGTTTTCCTCGTCTGCCCGTACCGCACCCGCGAGACTCCACACAAATGCACACAGCAAAACCAGCAGCATGATGCCAAAACAACTTCTCTTCGTTTTTCTTCTTTTCTCTATCATAACCAGTCTCCTGTTACGGATTCAGCTCCAGCTTTTCCTCATCCGGATTAAATGAGATATTTAAACGTACTTCAAAAACAGTCCCATCCAGACTGCTTTTTACCGATATTTTCCCCCTGTGCATATCCACGATATTTTTAACGATTGCAAGTCCCAGACCTGTACCGCCTGTATTTTCAGAACGTGACTGCTCTACACGGTAGAATTTATTAAAAATCCTGTTCAAATCCTCTTTTGGTATGATATATCCGTAATTGATAACCCTTACAATCACCTGTTCATGCTCTCTCTGTGCCTCCACGCGTATGAGCTTACCCTCTGCCCCATATTTAATGGCATTGTTTATCAGATTGTCAAACAGACGCGCGAGCAGATTCCCGTCCGCATCAATAAGAATACTGTTTTCCGCACAGGAAAATTCACATTCCAGATTCTTATCTTCAAAGCTGGGATAAAAGTCCTCCAGAAGCTGATTTAACAGCATCACAATATCCACCTTACCGATTTTCATGGCAATCTTGCCATAATTCAGTTTTGTAAAGCTGAACAAATCCTCAATCAGCTTCTGCAGGCGCTTTGCCTTCAGATAAACCACATGGATATATTTTTCTCTCGTTGCCTCGTCAAGCTTCTGTCCCATGGAAAGGTATTCCATGTATCCCAGAATTGACGTCAGCGGTGTCCGCAAATCATGTGCCACACTGGTAATCAGCTCATTTTTGGTACGCTCTGCTTCCCGTTCCCTGTCCATAAGCTGTTCCAGCTTTCCTGTCATCTCATTGAGACTTGTGGCGATAGAGGTCAGCTCATCATTTCCCCTCACGTCAATCTGCACACTTAAATCTCCGTCTGCTATCTGACGGATGCCGCGGGTAATCTCCTTTACATAGATAACCAGATTGTTCATCAGGAGCAAAAAGCACAGCAGAAATACACTGATACCCGCTATCACCATCAGCACTATCTGAAATGTTTCATTCCTGCTTTCCTGTACAAAAGGGCCGCCGCCAAGCGCCTCCTGTCCCAGAATGCGCAGAATAAACGGCATATTAAATCCCAGAAGCAGCTCTACTGCCAGTGTTACCAGACAGCTTGCTGCTCCGTAGGCGAGAATTCTCCTGTGAAGACTGTTTATATATCTATTTTTCAATTTTGTATCCAACTCCCCAAACTGTGGTGATTATCTTATTTGTTCTGGTGTCCTCCTTCATCTTGCCGCGCAGTCTCCGGATATGCACCATAACGGTATTATTTGCCTCGTATACCTTCTCATTCCAGACCTTTTCAAAAATATCATCCGTGCTGAATACCTTGCCGGGATTAGATGCCAGAAGATACAGAATATCAAATTCAATCGGTGTCAGCTTGATTTCCTCACCGTACACGACCACACGATGATTTTCCTTGTTAATCTCCAGCCCGTGGATATTTATCTCGTTCTCTGTTTTTTCCACCTGATTATTCGGATTCAGCTGCGTATAACGGCGAAGCTGGGATTTCACTCTCGCCGTCAGCTCTAACGGATTAAATGGCTTCGTCACATAATCATCAGCGCCTGTACTGAGTCCCATAATCTTATCCAAATCCGTAGACTTCGCACTCAGCATGATAATCGGTATGTTGTTAAATTCACGAATTTTCCGGCACATCTCCAGCCCGTCCATTCCCGGCATCATAATATCAAGAAGCGCCAGGTCTATCGGCACCGATTTCAATATCTCCAATCCCTCCTCTGCTGAATTTGCTTTATGCACCTTATAGCCATCGCTGACAAGATAAAGCTCCACCAGCTCTGCAATCTCCTTCTCGTCATCTACTACTAAAATATTTATCTCCGCCATAATTACCTCCAGTGTTCCACTATATGTAAGTATTGCCATATGCTTTCATTTTATCATAATTAACAGGACAAGTCATTACGTTTCTCTTACATTCTCCGAAAAAAAGTTTCACCCGATACAATACAGGTGGACAACCGCAATCAGAATATCACAAAAGACAGAGCGCCGGTGTTATCGGAAACGGGAAATCCGATAATACCGGCCCTCTGTTCTATGATATTCTGATTGCGGCTGTCCACATCCTGCTACTGCATCGGGTGAAATACCCTGCTCTGTACTTCCTTGCCAAGGCTTCTGCCCTCTTCCATGGCTTCCTCACAGAACTTCTCCTGTGAATTCACCAATGGCTTACCTCTGCGGTCAACCTTCTCATACACTCCGTCACTGCCAAGAACATGCGCCTTGACGGTGTCTGCAAGCTGCACCTCCAGTACATGCTTTACCTTTTTCTTTAAATCCTCGTCCTCCACCGGGAAGAGTATCTCCACCCGTCGGTCAAGATTTCGCGGCATCCAGTCGGCACTTCCCATGTAAAGCTCCTCTCTGCCGCCGTTCTCAAAGCAAAATATCCGCGCATGCTCGAGGAAATTTCCCACGATGGAGCGCACCGATATATTCTCGCTGACTCCTGGAATTCCTGTCCGCAGACAGCAGATTCCTCTTACTATCAGTTCAATCTTTACGCCTGCCTGTGATGCCTCATAGAGCTTCTCAATAATCTCCATGTCACAGAGCGAATTCATCTTTGCAATGATATGCGCACTCTTTCCAGCCAGTGCATTCTTCTTCTCACGTTCAATTAAATCTATAAATTTATCCCTGAGCCAGAGCGGTGCCAGACTTAATTTATTCCATGACACCGGCTCGGAATAGCCAGAAAGCATATTAAACACTGCTGTCGCATCCTCGCCAATCAGCGGGTTGCAGGTCAGAAGCCCCATATCCGTATACAGCTTCGCCGTCGCATCATTATAGTTTCCCGTGCCAAGATGTACATAACGGCGGATACCTTCCTCTTCCTTGCGCACTACCAACGTAATCTTGCTGTGGGTTTTCAGCCCTACCAGTCCATAGATAACATGGCAGCCTGCCTTCTCAAGCTTTCTTGCCCAAATAATATTGTTCTCCTCGTCAAAACGGGCTTTCAGCTCTACCAGCACGGACACCTGCTTGCCATTTTCTGCTGCCTCTGCTAATGATGCAATAATCGGCGAATTGCCGCTCACACGGTACAGTGTCTGCTTGATTGCCAGTACATCCGGGTCCTTTGCCGCCTGACGCACAAATGCCACAACAGGGTCAAAGGTCTGATACGGATGGAATAACAGAATATCCTTTCTGCGTATAGAAGTAAAGATATCCTCATCAGGACTGATTTCCTTCACTGGCTGAGGTGTATACTTCTTTGCCTTAAGCTCCTCGTGCCCCGGCAGCCCGTATACCTTCATAAGGAAAGTCAGATCCAGCGGACCATTGATATGGTAGATATTTTCTTCCTTCATATGCAGCTCTTTTTTGAGGATTTTCAACAGCCGTTTATCCATGCCGTCCTCAATTTCCAGACGGATTGCCTCGCCCCACTGGCGCTTCTTAAGCTGCTTTTCAATCTCCTTTAATAAATCCTCCGCCTCATCTTCGTCAATCGTCAAATCAGCATTGCGCATAACACGGTATGGGTAGCAGCAGATAACCTCATAGTTGGAAAACAGCTTCTGGATATTTCGCTCTATAATCTGCTCTAACAGAATAACGACTGTTTTTCCTTTTTCCTCACATGGAACCGTCACCACTCTCGGCAGAACCGAAGGCACCTGCACAGTGGCAAATTCCAGCTCATTTTTCTCTTTTTTCAAAAGGAGTGCCGCCAGATTCAGAGATTTATTGCGTATCAGTGGAAATGGTCTTGATGAATCCACCGCCATCGGTGTCAGTACCGGATAAACCGAATCCATAAACTAGCGGTCTGCATAAGCAGCCTGCTTCTCTGTCAATTCCTCATGTGCATTTAACAGATGCAGTCCTTCCTTGCGAAGCAGCGGCATCAGAGAACGGTTATAGGTCGTATACTGCGTCGCCACAAGCTGATGTGTTTTCGTGTTAATCGTCTGAAGCTGCTCCTCTGGCTTCATCCCTGCTATATCCGGCTTATTATAGCCTGCATTCACCATATCCTTTAAGGATGCAACCCGCACCATAAAAAATTCATCCAGATTGGAAGCCGTTATACTTAAAAATTTCACCCGTTCCAGTAACGGTATATTCTTATCCCGCGCCTCGCTTAAAATACGGTAGTTAAAGTCCAGCCAGCTTAATTCCCGGTTCACATAATATTTCGGATCTTTTAAATTTATTTCAGCCATACCGCGCTCCTCCTAATACTCTTTCTTCTTTTTCAAAACCGGACGGATTCCGTACATTTCCTCAAAAAAGTCTGCCTTCTGGCGGAACAGCGCCTTCTCCAGTGAAATGTCCTCTATCGTTTCTGCTGTGATAATCAGCTCATCATCCTTGAGCGTCATCTTAAAATCATGGAACTTCTGCTTATGGCTTCTGTCCATCGCGTTTGCTATACGCAGAATCGCCGTAAGCTTCGCTACCGTCAGATACATACCGCTCGTCATGTCCTTATCTGCCCTGGCAGAATAGGCAAATTCTTTCGTATTATAGCGTACGATATTTGCCACTGTCTCGCGCTCTATGTGAGACAGTCCGATAATCTCTGTTGACATGATAATGTTATAGGAAGCATCCGCAGGCTGGTTCATACTTACATACTTGCCACAGTCATGCAGAATCGCTGCAATCTGCAGCAGCGTCCTCTCGCGCTTGCCTAAACCATGATATTTCTTCATAATGTCGAAAATGCCAAGTGCACTTTCCTCCAGAAGCTCTGTATGTCCGGCATTTCCCATATACCGTTTTGCTATATTCCTGGATGCTATCACGATATCCTTCGAAAAATCATGCGCAAATGACAGCTTCATATGCTTTTCTGCATAAGATGCCGCAATACCGTCACACAATGTAACTCCCGGTATCCATATTAACTGTGTAGAGGTTGTCTCAATCAGCTTCTTATATACCATGAGGCATGGAATAATCAAGGAAGCATTCTCCACTGAAATGCCCATCTGCTTTGCAAACTGCTCCGGTGTACTGCCTCTCACAAGCTCATAGGCTTCCATAAACTGTTCACGGGTCAGATAATCCTTATCCTCATCATGCCTTGCCAGGTTGGCAAAATAGGAAATATAATCACCAACTGCTATAATATTCTCAATATCCTTCTTCTGCAGGAACAGCTTGCGGAAAGTCTCAAGGTCATTGTCAATCAGTTCCTCAATCAGCAGCTCCATGTGCGCACTGTCCACATCCACGCTCGGAAGCATCTCGCGGATTCGCAGAGAACCCAGACGGATATTCTGTGTCGTAATCAGCGCATCCCTGTCAAACAGCGATATCTGTATACTTCCCGAGCCAACATCCACGATGGCAGTCGGCTTGCGGATGATACGGTTAAAATCATTTTCCTTCGAGGCAATCGCCTTATAGCATAGAAAACGCTGTTCTGAATTACTCAGAATCTTCACATCAATACCTGTTCTTACTTTAATACGGTCAAGAATAATATGCGCATTTTTCGCCTCTCTTATGGCACTTGTGGCATTTGCCCTGTAATCATGCACCTCATACTCTTTCATAATATCATTAAACCGGTACAGCACATCGCAAAGCTCCTCTATCAGTTCAAAGCTGATGCTTCCATGTGTATAGGTATCCCTTCCCAGCTCCATGACATAGCGGATATTATCAATTTCCTTTATTCCGTATTTCTGGGAAATCTCATATATTTTCATTCCTATCTCATAGGAACCGACATCTATCGCCGCAAATCTTCTGATTCCAGGCATTTTATTCCCTCCTGCACATTTTATTCTCAGTCTTATCCTACCAGTAAAAACAATCCATTTACCTTTTCATCAATGCTATAGTACACCAGATATGCTGTCCTGTCTGTTCTTTTTTGGTATGGTTTCCGTAAATTATATGTAAAATCAATAATTTCCAAGAATCTTGAACGATTTCGCCTCTTCTCTGATACCCAGAAGAGCATTTTTCATGTCTGCGTCGCTTAAGCGCCCCTCCACATCAATGACAAACCGGTACTCCCAGTTTCTGCCCTCAATCGGTCTGGATTCTATCTTTGTCATATTCAAATGGTTAAAGATAAAATGTGAAATCATATTATAAAGAGTTCCGCTGGTATGCAGCAATTCAAAGCTGATGCTGACCTTCTTAGCCTGTCTGGTATAAATCTTATCCCTGCTGACAATCAGGAAACGTGTCGTGTTATTCCGGTTATGATTGATACCGGTCTGCAATACCTTAAGCCCATACAGCTCTGCTGCCAGAGTGCTCGCTATCGCCGCCTGGCTCTTATCTCCTGCTTCTACTACCTTTTTCGCACTTACTGCAGTGTTCAGCTCACTGATACTCTGCCACTCCCTGTGCTGTTCCAGGAAACGCGAACACTGCATCAGTGCCTGAGGATGGGAATACACGGTTTTAATATCCTCCATGGATGCCTCCGGAAGTCCCAGAAGCGCATGCTCTGCCCTGACAAAGGTTTCTGCCACAATACAGTTCTCAAATTCAAGCAGCAGATCATACACATCATTTACACTTCCTGCAGAAGAATTCTCTATCGGAAGCACCGCATAATCTGCCTTGCCGTCACGAATCACTTCCATTGCCTCACGGAAGGTCTTTACATGGAAATTTTTCACATCCTTACCAAAGTACTGCAGCATCGCCTGATGGCTGTAAGCCCCTTCCACGCCTTGATAAGCCACGATAATGTTTTCTCTTCTGATACCCTCTACCTCTGTAAAACCATGCTCTGTCTGCTCTCCGTTCGCTGCAAGCTTCTGGTACTGCAGCTTGCGGCTCATACACATCATCTGTGTAAACAGCTCACCGATGCACTGCTCATTAAATTCTGTGTCTGCCATGGCACAAAGCGCCTTAAGCTTTTCTTCCTCTCTCTCAGGGTCGAACACCTTTTTGCCCGTATTTACCTTAAACTCTGCCACTTCCTCGCATAGTTTCATTCTTTCTTCAAACATGCGTACCAGTTCTTTATCAATTCTGTCTATCTCCGGTCTGATTTCCTGTAAATCTCTCATCACTTCTTACCTTTCTTCTATTTGTAATATCTTTATTATATCATACCCCTTTCTATTTTTCCATTTCTTGATAAAAGTATTGGAAAAAAATCTATTCCCTGTTATACTAAAGAAAGTTCAAATGCCTTTACAGGCAGAATGGAGGTTATTATGTCAAAGTCTAAAGACCAGTTAAAGCTAGTTGCTGCTGTTTTGATTTTAATTGCAGTCGTACTTTTACTTACTGTATTGAATGTAATTGATTTTACCCCTGAAAATGATATTACTGCCACAGGCAATACTGCCGGCAATCTGTACAACGGCGGCTATTTCTGTGAATATGAGGATAAGATTTATTTTTCCTGGCCATCCGACGACCATAGAGTTTACTGCATGAAACCGGACGGTTCTTTTGAAAAAACGGATATTACAGATGCCTTTTCTCTCAATATCTATAACGGTTATCTGTATTATGGACGCAACGGTGCCACAAGCGGGCCGCGCTCCTTCCTTGACAGACGTCCTTTCGGCGTATACCGGGTTTCTTTAAGCTCAGGGCGCAGCAAGGTATTATGCAGCTCTCTGTGCGCCTATGTATGCTTAAGCGGCAGCAACCTGTTTTTGCAGGAATACACAGATACCAGCTATTATTTTTCACGTGTAAATATCAAAAACGATAAGGACTTCGAACGAATATCCTCTGCCGGCTATCCGATTTCCTGTGCCGATAACGGCTTTCTGTATTATTCGGAACTGAACGGAAATCACAATATTTACCGGTACGATACACGGACAGGAAGTGCTGAGCTTTTCTACAAAGGAAACTGCTTCCAGCCGATTTATGAAAACGGTCTTTTATATTATATTGACCTTGCAGACGGCTATGCACTGAAATGCTATGACACATCTTCCGGTTCCCTTAGCACGATTACAAACGACCGCTGTATTAACTATAATGTTTCAGGTTCGGCAGTCTTCTACCAGATAGAAAATCCTGACACCGGGCATTATGCACTGTACCGCAATAATATCCAGGGAACCGCTGCGGAGCTTATCGCATCCGGCAGCTTCTGCCATATCAATATTGCCGGAGGATATGTATATTTCCAGCGTTTCAATGATGAGTATACATTTTACCGCGCCAGTCTGACCGGTTCGGCGCAGATGGAAGAATTCATGCCGGATTTATGGTCTTTAAAATGACACTAAAAAACCAGAAGTTAATGTCACTATCATAGTTGCATTAACTTCTGGTTTTCTTTCTACTAATCTCTGGATTCCATCTCAACATCCCAGTTATTCTTTGCTTCCAGAAACATTTCCTTTTTCTGCTGCCACATTTCATTCAGCCAGTCTACTGCTTTTTGTATGCCTTCCTCACTGAATTCGAATGCTTCACTGGTTTTATCTTCTGCCTTTGTCGCATCAAAGCTGTAAGGCTCCGCCCAGCAGGTCGCTGTCAGTGCATTCTTTTCCTCTCCCTTCTCCATCTTAAGCAAGAAACGCATCCCCCGGTAGCTTCCGGCGAATGTCGTTTTCTTCAGATACGGAATGGAAAGCACATCATTTCTCTCTATCATAACAGCTTCTTAAGCTCCTTTGCAATCAGCTCTGCTAGGATTTCATTTCCCTCATCGCTTGGATGAAGCCCGTCATACGTCAATGCGACTGCTTCCGGCGGATACGGATACTCATCTGCCTCTGGATTATAAGCAACTCCCACATAATCCGGATAAGGCAGATTCCGATAGCTGCCATCCTTTCTCAGACGTTTAAAATGAATCACATTCTCCTGTGTAAAGCCGCACTCCTTGTGCAAATCCAGTGCCGGGATTCCCGCATGCTTCGCACAGGTATAGATTGCATCTGCCACCTCTGCAAGCATCACACCAGCCTCCGGTGCATAGCTTCCCTGTGCCTGATTAAGCGTATCGAGAATGCAAATAAAATCTGCCCTCTCTACCGGATTCAGTACCAGAAGCTTTGCCTGAGGATTGGCTTCATATACCCTATTTATCAGAGCACCAAGGTTGCCCAGAATCGTACCGGCTTTCTTCTCTGTAAAATCCTGTTCTGTTCCCAGCGCTCTCTGCCAGTGCCAGTCATTTGTTCCCAGCAGAATCGTATAAATATCTGCCTCCGGCACCGGAATCGCCAGCCAGTCCTCCGTTGTAGAACCATTGACACCAATATTCATCAGCGTAAGCTCCGGCACCTTCTCTAATATTCTGCTCAAATATCCCTTTGTGACACGATACCCCGTCTCATCCAGATGGTCATTGAGATAAGTAAACGAATCGCCGATTGCACACCATCTTATTTTATCCATTTCAGTCTCCATGCTCAGGCGCCAAACATATCCTTAATGTCTTCTTTTAAGTCCTGAAAGCTTTTCTTCTTTTTGCCTTCCTTGGGCTCCTCCTTTGATGCTGCTGATGATGTATTTCCCTTCATTGCTGCATCAAACCGTCGCAGTGCTTCCTTCTGCTCCTCATTCAGATGCTCCGGCACCTGTACAACCAGAGTAATATAGTGGTCTCCACGAATATTTTTATTTCTGAGAGAAGGTACACCTTTCCCTTTCAGACGCACCTTGGTATCTGTCTGTGTACCCGGTTTTACATCATAAGCCACTTCTCCATCCACAGTCTTAACACGAATCTCACCGCCCAGTGCTGCTGTCGCAAAGCTTACCGGTACGGTAGAAAAGATATTGTAATCCTGTCTCTGGAATACCGGATGACGGGATACATTTACCTCTACCAGCAAGTCTCCGCGCTCACCGCCATTAACTCCCGGTTCTCCTTTTCCACGGATACGGATGCTCTGTCCATCGTCAATACCCGCCGGTACAGATACGGCAATCTTCTTTCTGCTGGTAACGTACCCGGTTCCATAGCAGTCAGGGCACTTTTCCTTTACCACCTTGCCTGTACCATTACAGTCAGGACATACCTGAACATTCCTTACCATGCCAAACAGGGACTGCTGGGTATATACAACCTGACCCTTTCCATTACACTTGGTACAGGTCTGCGGGCTTGTTCCCGGCTTTGCGCCTGTACCGTGGCATTTGGTACATTCATCCTTCAGATTCAGCTCCAGCTCTTTGTCCACACCGAATACTGCCTCTTCAAAGGTTACACGGATGCTGGTTCTCAAGTTTGCACCCTTCATCGGTCCATTATTGGCACGGCGGGTTCTGCTGCCGCCGCCGAATAAATCTCCGAAGATATCCCCAAAGATATCTCCCATATCCATATTGTTGAAATCAAAGCCGCCTGCTCCACCGCCTGCACCGTCAAAGGCAGCATGACCAAACTGGTCATACTGCTGACGTTTCTGCGGGTCACTCAAAACTGCATAAGCTTCTGATGCCTCTTTAAATTTTGCTTCTGCCTCCTGGTCGCCAGGATTGGTATCTGGATGATATTTTTTGGCAAGCTGACGGTATGCCTTCTTTAATGCTGCATCATCTGCACTTTTCGGTACACCGAGAACCTCATAATAATCTCTCTTCTCTGCCATTGCTGTCACCTTTCTGTTCAAGCCTCTGCCAACCGTCAAAGGCGCTTACACTTCTCTGTAATCTCCGTCTACCACATCATCCTGCGGCTCTGAAGAAGCACCTGCTCCCATATCAGGACCTGCACCCTGTGCTCCCTGCGCGCTCTGTGCCTGCTGCTCATACATCTTTGTAAATACAGACTGCGCACTCTGCATCAGCTTTTCCTCTGCAGCCTTGATTGCATCTACCTCAGAATCAGACATATTCTCTGGATTGGACTTCTCAACCAGCTCCTTAAGGGCATTTAAATCTGCCTCTACTGCAGCCTTATCCTCGGCAGATACCTTATCTCCTACCTCCTCCAGAGCCTTCTGTGTCTGGAATACGATAGAATCTGCATCATTTCTGGTGTCGATTGCTTCCTTACGCTTCTTATCCTGTGCTTCAAATTCTGCTGCTTCTCTTACTGCCTTATCGATTTCTGCATCGGACATATTGGAGCCTGCTGTAATTGTAATATGCTGTTCTTTTCCTGTTCCCAAATCCTTTGCAGATACATTTACAATACCGTTTGCATCAATATCAAAGGTAACTTCAATCTGTGGCACACCTCTTCTTGCAGGCGGAATACCATCCAGACGGAACTGTCCAAGGCTCTTGTTATCTCTCGCAAACTGTCTCTCACCCTGTACAACATTAATATCAACGGCTGTCTGGTTATCTGCTGCTGTGGAGAATACCTGGCTCTTCTTAGTAGGAATTGTAGTATTTCTCTCAATCAGTCTTGTTGCGATACCACCCATTGTCTCGATAGACAGGGATAATGGTGTAACGTCCAGAAGAAGAATATCACCTGCGCCTGCATCTCCGGCTAACTTACCACCCTGTACGGAAGCACCGATAGCTACACACTCATCAGGATTCAGAGACTTGTTAGGCTCCTTACCTGTCAGTGCCTTTACCTTATCCTGTACTGCAGGAATACGTGTGGAACCGCCTACTAATAATACCTTTCCAAGCTCTGCTGCTGTGATACCGGCATCCTTTAAAGCATTTTGAACCGGAATAGCAGTTCTCTCTACCAAATCATGTGTTAATTCATCAAACTTTGCTCTGGTAAGGTTCATATCGAAATGAAGAGGACCGCTTGCATTCATGCTGATGAATGGAAGGTTGATGTTTGTTGTTGTTGCGGAGGACAGCTCTTTCTTTGCCTTCTCTGCTGCTTCCTTCAGTCTCTGCATAGCCATCTTATCACTGGATAAATCTACGCCCTGCTGTGCCTTGAATTCTCTTACCATCCAGTCGATAATCTTATTATCAAAATCATCTCCACCAAGGTGTGTATCACCGTTTGTTGCCATAACCTCAATAACACCGTCACCGATATCAATAATGGAAACATCGAATGTACCACCGCCAAGGTCGTATACCATAATCTTCTGCTCTGCTTCATTATCCAGACCATAAGCCAAAGCTGCTGCTGTAGGCTCGTTGATAATACGCTTTACATCAAGTCCTGCAATCTTACCTGCATCCTTTGTTGCCTGACGCTGTGCATCATTGAAATAAGCAGGAACTGTGATAACTGCTTCTGTTACCTTGTCGCCAAGGTAGTTTTCTGCATCAGACTTCAGCTTCTGAAGAATCATAGCCGAAATCTCCTGTGGAGAATATTTCTTATCGTCGATGCTTACCTTGTAATCGCTTCCCATATGTCTCTTAATAGAAGCGATTGTCTTCTCTGCGTTTGTAACTGCCTGACGCTTTGCAGGCTCACCTACAAGACGCTCTCCTGTCTTTGCAAATGCTACTACAGACGGAGTTGTTCTTGCACCCTCTGCATTTGCGATAACTACCGGTTTACCACCTTCCATAACAGCTACACAACTGTTTGTTGTACCCAAGTCAATACCAATAATCTTACTCATGATAATTTCCTCCTTTTATAATTCCTTTCAATTATTTTGCAGGGATTTAATCTCCCGCCAGATAATTAACAGTTTACTACCTTTACCATACTGTGACGTACCACACTGTCGTGATACATATAGCCCTTGACGAATTCCTCTGAAACAATATTTTCTCCCAGATTCTCGTCCTCGCCCTGCATAACTGCGTTGTGATATGCCGGGTCAAATTCCTTGCCGACCGCCTCAATCGGTGTCACCCCCAGCTCCTCCATCGCTTTGGTAAGCTGCTTGTAAACCTTATCCATACCATCAGCAAATGGTGCCTTGCGTTCTTCCTCCGATAAGGTTGCCAGACCTCTCTCGAAGCTGTCAACAATAGGAAGCATCTTCTCTATGACAAGTCTTGCTCCAAAATCCTTCTGCTGTGCCATTTCCTTTTCTGTACGCTTACGGAAATTGTCAAATTCCGCAAATGTACGCTTATATTTATCAGTCAGCTCTTCAATCTGGATATCCTTCTTGTCCTTCTTCTCTTTTTTTACCTTTCCAAACAGACCTTTCTTTGGCTCTGCGCCTTCACACGCTTCCTCTTCCTCGCAGGCCTCTGATTCCTCACAAGTTTCTTCTGTCTGTTCTTCCATTTCTTCCTCTGCAGCTTCCTCTATCGTTTCAGTCATTTCCTCAGTCTGGTTTAAATCCTTTTCCTGTTCCACCACGTCCTATCTACCACCTTTCCTATGTTTTCTTATAAATATTATCTAACTGTGCCGTCAGCGTCTTTAATGTATTTACCACTTTTTCATAATCCATACGCTTCGGTCCGATAATACCAATGGTTCCCTTGACACCTTCTTCCAGCTCATAGGTTGCTGTCACTACGCTGCAATCCTTCATCATCTGAACCGGTGTCTCACTTCCTATATATACCTGAATTCCCTGTCTGTCTTCTTTGTCCAGAGATTCCTGTACCAGATTCGTAAGCAGCTCCTTTTCTTCAAAGGCTCCTATCAGGTTCTTTGCTTTTTCCTGGTCGCTTAATTCCGGATATCGGAAAATATTAGTTGCACCGCTGGTGTAGATTTCCAAGTCATCGTCCACCGTAATGGCATCTGCCACTGCATCAAGCACACTTCCAACTATCTCTCTGTGAATGCCCGCCTGCTCCTTCAGCTTTGCAATCACACCAAGATTGATTTCGTTGAGACTCAGACCGTTAAGACTTGTGTTGCACAGCATGTTTAGCTGCAGCAGGGTCTCATCTGTCATTTCCTCTTCCACATCAAGTATCGTATTCTTCACAATATTTCCATCTATAACCACGACTACCAGAAGCTTGCCTGCTTCCATGCGGGAGAGCTGAATAAATTTTACTTTATTCTTATTATATTGCGGAGCGGTAATCATCGTCGCATAGTTCGTATTCTCTGCGAGCAGCTTCGCCATCTGCTGTAGCAGAAGCTCAACCTTATCGACACGCTCAATGAGAAATTCCTTCATCTCTTCGACTTCTTTTTCTTTCCCACTGACCTCCTGCTCCTTTTCCTTCATCATGTCATCAACATAAAGACGATATCCTTTATCCGAAGGAATTCTTCCGGCTGACGTATGAGGCTGTACAATATATCCCAGTTCCTCCAAATCCGCCATTTCATTGCGAATGGTTGCCGAGCTTAAATTCAAATCAGTATATTTGGAAATCGTTCTGGAGCCTACCGGCTCGCCTGTCTCCAGATAATTACGAATGATTGCTTTCAGTATCTTCAGCTTTCGTTCATCTAATTCCAAGCTTTTCACTCCCATTCCTTCCTGCTGTTTTTAGTTGTTAGCACTCATTTGGGTAGAGTGCTAATCACTTGATACACTTAAAATATCACTTACCATTCACTTTGTCAACACCTATTCACAGATTTTTCAAATTTTTAATAATTAAGCTGGCTCTGGTACATCGAAGGATTTATTACGGCAAAAATGAGCAGACATATCGTCTGCTCATTCTCTTCCTTATCATTATAATCCTTATAGTCTTCTGCCATTCTTTTCTATGATGCCTGTCCTTCCTGATACATTTCTTCAAACTGTGGTATCGGCATCGGCTTTTTATAAATAAATGCCTGCATCATATTGCAGCCGCTCTCGCGCAGAAAACTGCACTGTTCCGGCGTATCCACGCCTTCTGCCACAGTCTTCATATCCAGTTCCTTCGCCATATTGATAATAGCCCTGATAATGACCCTGCTTTGTTCATTATACTGTCCGATAAAGAATCCTCTGTCCAGTTTAATAACATTAATCGGCAATTCCTTCAATATATTAAGAGAAGAATAACCGCTTCCGAAATCATCCAGCGAACAACTGTAGCCCTTTTCTCTCATACTGCGCATGGCAGCTGTCAAAAGCTCTGTTTCTTCAAATACAGTCCGCTCTGTCAGTTCAAATTCCAGATACTTTGCCGGAACATCATACTTCTCCCTGATAGCATCAAATTCTTCCAGAAAATCCTTTTGTTGAAAATGAAGTCTGGACAGGTTTACGGAAATCGGAAATAACGTTGCCCCCTCGTCCATCCACTTTCTCATATATTTGCAGACAGTTTCAAAGACATACAAATCTATCTTTTTGATAAAGCCATTCTTTTCAAACAAATCGATAAACTGCATCGGTGCAATCAGCCCCTTGTCCGGGCTGTTCCAGCGAATCAGAGCCTCGGCACCTTCCATCTCATTCTGATTTAGGTCAAGCTTCGGCTGGAGATACACCTCGAATTCACCATTCTCCAGAGCCGACTCCATCGAATCCTCAATCTCTTTCTCACGCAGGAACTCCATCCTGTCCTTTTCATTATAAAATGCAATCTCTACCACATTATTTGTCTGCCGGTTCAAATTTCTTCCGGCAATGTTTGCACGGTCTACCATAACAGAGTAGGACACCGACGGCTCTGATATAATATAAACACCTGCACGGAAGGTCAGATGATAATATTTCTCCAGCGTCTCATTAAAGCACTTATTCACGGATTCTGCTATCGTTTTCAGACGCTTCTTAATCGTTTCCTCTGATTCATAATACATGAAAATCACATAATTATCAGCAGAAATTCGTGAGCACTTCTCCACTGACTTCAACTCCGCCTTAATACAGTCATATATCTGCTTCAAAAGCTCATTGCCCTTCTCATAGCCGTAAAAATCGTTAATCGCCTTAAATTTTACAAGATTCATATATGCCAGGCAGAACTGTGACTTTTCCCTTTCCAGCATCTGCTTCGTCCATCTCTGCAGATATGCCTGGTTCGCTCCCTGTGTTATTCTGTCCGTATAAGCTGCTTTGTTTACACGGCGTCTGCCAGAAATGTAAAAGTATGCACAGCATAAAAGCAGAATCAGAATCGCTCCTAAATACATAGCATCTTTCATAGCATCACCGCCTCCCATTTCTAATTCTTCCTTATATGAATTATACTATATTTTTTCAATTTAGGCAATCATTCTGTACAAATTATACAATGTTTTACATCTGTTTTTCTGTTTTTATAAAATTTTATATTTATACATAGAAATTTCGACTTCTTTTTGCAAGCTTTGCTTGACAACGCTGTTACATTAAAGTAAAATAGCACCTATGTATATGTTGTGTGGCAGACAGATGTCCACCACACAAAGAGTACCATGTGAGGAAAGGAGTAGTTATGAAAATTTACAAAAAAGCTATGAACATTCTTGCCATGATTGAAAAATGGATTCTGGTTATTGCAACGCTGTTGATTCTTATTCTGACAGCAGGAAATGTATTTTCCAGATATGTAATCCATCAGTCCTGGTCCTTCACCGAGGAAATTGTTATCGCTGTATTTGTACTGATTTCCCTGGTTGCAGCAGCATTGTCTGCCAGAGAAGGTGGTCTGGTAAGCTTACCGCTTGTAACGGACATGCTTCCCAAAAAGTCTAAGAAGCCGCTTCTTATCTTTATGACCGTAATATCCATATTTTTCTCTGTCATTTTATTTAAATATGGTATTGACAAGGTTCTTACTCAGTTAGCGAATGGAAAGCGTACCTTCGTATTAAATATCCCGGAATGGATGTTCTGGATTTATGTGCCGATTGGTGCCGGATGTATGGCTCTTCATTTTCTGGAGTATTGCCTTGATGTATGCCTGAAAAAGGAGGAGAAAAAATAATGGTTACTGTTGTTTTATTTGCCGTATTTTTTATTTTACTTATTTTAAATGTACCGATTAGTATCTGTCTCGGTGTATCTGCCATCGCAGCTCTCCTTTATGACGGTGCAAACCTGACAATCGTTGCTACCAACATGTATTCCGGTATCAGTAAGTTTTTGCTTCTGGCAATTCCATTCTTCGTATTATCCGGAAACATCATGGCAAAGGCAGGTATCTCCCAGAGACTGATTCGCTTCGTTGACAGCTGTGTCGGTCACAAACGCGGAGGCATCGCTATCGTATGTGTTATCGTAGCCTGCTTCTTCGGAGCCATTTCCGGTTCCGGTCCTGCTACCGTAGCCGCACTTGGTGCAGTATTGATTCCTGCCATGATTCAGCAGGGAGGCTTCTCTGCTCCGTTTTCAACCGCATTGATGGCTACCTCAAGCTCCATTGCCATCGTCATTCCGCCAAGTATCGCATTCGTCGTTTACTCCTCGATTTCCGGTGCTTCGATTGACAGGCTGTTTATGGCTGGTATTGTACCTGGTATTCTCATGGGTCTCGCACTTGCCCTTGTTGTTATGCTGGAGGTAAAAAAGAACAATATTCAGGTAACAAGACAGAAGTCCTCAGCAAAAGAGCGCTGGGACGCCTTTAAGGATGCGTTCTGGGGATTCCTCATGCCGGTTATTATCCTTGGCGGTATCTATGGCGGTATCTTCACTCCTACCGAGGCCGCTGCAGTATCCGTTGTATACGGTCTGATTGTCGGTATATTTATCTATAAAGAAATTAAGTTAAAAGACTTATTTGAGCTTTTTGTTGATTCTGCCAAGACAACAGGCGGCATTATGCTGATTGTCGCAGCTGCTTCCCTGTTCTCTTATGTATGTACCATATATGGTATTTCCGATGCAGCTTCTTCACTGCTTGGAAGTGTAGCAACTAACCAGTTTATTTTCCTTCTGATTGTAAATGTTATCTTCCTTATTGCCGGCTGCTTCGTGGATGCAAACTCCGCCATGTATATCTTCATACCGATTATGCTTCCGGTATGCCGGGCACTTGGCTATGATTTAGTTGCTTTCGGTATTATGGCGACTGTAAACCTTGCTATCGGTCAGGTAACACCTCCAGTAGGTGTAAACCTCTTCGTTGCTATCAGCGTGAAGATTCGCGATGGCATCAGCGTTACCCTGCAGGAAATTTCCCGTGCCGTTGTGCCGATGATTATCGCCTGCATTATCGTATTACTTTTATTAACCTACATACCACAGATTACATTATTCCTGCCAAATTTACTCGATGCTCTCAAGGGAGCTTAACGTAAACCGCAGAAATGTAATAGATATTTTTAGGAGGGAATCTTTATTATGAAAAAGAAATTTATCGCAGCTCTTATGAGCGCAGCACTCGTTGTATCATCCTTAACTGCCTGTGGCGGCAATTCATCCACACCGGCTGCTAATGCAGGTGAAAATCCTGCCGGTTTTGCAAAGCAGACCTGGAATTTTGCATGCTCCACTACCGAGACAAGTACATGGGCACAGGCAGGTCAGAAATTTGCCGAATTAATGGCAGAATCCACCGGCGGTGCAGTAACTGTCAAGGTATACGCAGCAGACCAGCTTACTAACGGTAACCAGTCTGAGGGTATCCAGGCTCTGATGGATGGCGATCCGGTTCAGGTTTCCATGCACTCCAACCTGATTTACTCTGCATTTGACCCACGTTTCAATGTAGTATCCTTACCTTACTTATTCAATTCCTATGAGGACGCTGATGCAAAGCTTGATGGCGCAGCAGGTGAGAAGCTGACAGCTATCCTTGCCGAGTATGGTCTTCACTACATGGGTATCGCAGAGAACGGTTTTCGTCAGCTCACAAACAGCGTACGTGAGGTTAAGTCTCCTGCTGATATGAAGGGCTTAAAGCTTCGTGTAGCTGGTTCTAATCTGTTAATGAAGTGCTACGAGTTATGGGGCGCTGACGCTACTAACATGAACTGGTCCGAGACATTTACCGCTCTTCAGCAGAACACTGTTGAAGGTCAGGAAAACCCGCTACCGGCTATTGATTCCGCAAAGGTTCAGGAGGTTCAGAAGTATGTTTCTCTCTGGAATGCAAATTATGACTGTCTGTTCTTCTGTATCAATGCTGATTTATACAACAGCTTAACAGACGAGCAGAAGAAGATTGTCGATGAAAACGGTCAGAAGGCTGTTGAATACCAGCGTGAAATCAACCGTGCAGGCGATGATGAAATCCTCAACAGATGGCAGACAGAAAACGGTATGACTGTTACTAAGACAGGAGACCTTGATATCGACGGATTCAAGGCTGCTGTAGAGCCTGTAGAAGCATGGTTCATTGAAGAGCTCAAAAAGCAGGGTTATAACGACGCTCAGGAGCTTGTAAACGCATTCAAGTAAGTCAAAACGGGACTGGTACAAACCAGTCCCGTTTCCTGTTATATTGTCACCAGTATCTTTACCGCACACCATACAAGCAGCAATGCCATTACAACATTAAATATTCTGTAATACTTCGTGTAAAATCTCTGGCATACATTTCCTACTGCTGCCCAGATAATGTTTCCAATCGCCGCTACTGTCATCAATATAAATGCAAAAAATACCAACATCAGTGCTCCCTGCACATAAGGAGTTATATATGTCGTAAATGCCGTCAGACCGTACAGCATAATTTTTACATTCGCCATCTGCAGGAAAAAACCGGTAAGAAATGCCGGTTCCTTCTGTTCTTCCGCTCCTGCTGTCACAGGTTTGCGGGTGCCTGTTTTCCATGCAAGCCATAAAATATACACAGCCCCGACATATTTAAAATACGGTGCCACTCCCGGCAATAGCTTCCCTAACGCAGAGCTGAACAGACCGCAGCACAGCATCAGTGTAAATGAACCGGTCCAGATTCCCGTCATAATCTTCAGGCATTTCTTAAAGCCATACTGGCCTGCTAAGGAAAGCATCAGAATATTGTTCGGTCCCGGTGAAAAAGTGGTCGTAGCGGCAAATACCAGTAATGTCACAAACATATCTATCGTCATTTAGTTTTCTCTCATTCCTCTCTTAGTTCACCATAGAGCTCTGCATATCTGTAACAAGGAATACAACAGATTCTCTTTTCTGTATGTCATCGGCGGTGTATGAGGGAAATAACGCACCATCCGATATACATATAATATTATCGCCGCAGCCAGCATGATAATTGCATAATATTTCATCCATGCAGTGTCCTTTTTCAAAACATATCTGAATATTATCAGCAGGACAGCTCCCACGAGCAATGCAAAAAAAAGCGGCTGCATCTGCAGGCTTTCCTTCCAATGCCCCGACAAAAAGAGCAGGGCTGCCCTGGTCATCCCGCATGCGGGACAGGGCAGTCCTACCATAAGCTGACTGATGCAGGCAGCTCCAAAAGCCTTTACGAGTATCAAAAGCACTGCTGCCACAAAAACTACAGCCTTCCAAGAGTCACAAATATCCTTCTTTATCAGCTCCCACATTTAAGTACCTCAGTCAGTTTCTCTATTCTCGTATCATATGATACCTACGGATTGCTGCGCACTTCGTACTCCTGCAATCCGGCATTACATCAAGGACTCGTACAGCTTCGTAATGTCCTCTACACTGGTATCCTTCGGGTTACCCGGGCGGCATGCATCATCATAAGCAGACTGTGCCAGGAACGGAATATCCTCTGCCTTCACGATTTCCTTCAAATCCTTCGGAATTCCTACATCCTCAGATAATTTCTTTACCGCATCAATAGCAGCCTTTCTGTATTCATCCACAGACATATTCTCTGTGCCTTCCACACCCATTGCCTGAGCAATATATTTGTACTTGTCACCGGTAGCTTCTGCATTGTATTCCATAACAGTAGGAAGAATAATCGCATTTGCCACACCATGCGGTGTATCATATAAAGCGCCCAGCGGATGAGCCATAGAATGAACAATACCAAGTCCTACGTTGGAGAAGCCCATGCCTGCCACATACTGTCCAAGAGCCATGCCCTCTCTTCCTTCCGGAGTATTGTTAACAGCATCCCTTAAGCTTCTGGAAATAATCTCAATCGCCTTCAGATGGAACATATCAGACAGCTCCCATGCTCCCTTGGTTATGTAGCCTTCAATCGCATGTGTAAGGGCATCCATACCGGTTGCAGCTGTCAGTCCCTTCGGCATCGTGGACATCATATCCGGGTCTACAAAAGCTACTACCGGGATATCATGCGGATCTACACATACCATCTTACGGTTCTTCTCTGCATCTGTGATAACATAGTTAATTGTCACCTCTGCTGCTGTTCCTGCTGTTGTCGGAACTGCAAAAATCGGTACACATTTATTCTTTGTATCAGCCACGCCCTCCAGACTTCTTACGTCAGCAAACTCAGGGTTGTTGATAATAATACCTACTGCCTTTGCCGTATCCATGGAAGAACCGCCGCCGATAGCCACGATATAGTCTGCTCCTGCCGCCTTATAAGCTGCCACACCAGACTGTACATTCTCAATGGTTGGATTTGGTTTAATATTAGAATAAGTCTCATAAGCAAGACCTGCCTTTTCCAATACAGCCGTCACCTTCGCTGTTACACCAAACTTAATTAAATCAGGGTCGGAGCACACAAATGCCTTCTGAAATCCTCTTGCCTTTGCCTCTGTTGCGATACTTTCGATTGCACCTTTTCCATGATAGGATGTCTCATTCAAGATAAATCTGTTTGCCATTT
>JAGANQ010000053.1 GCA_017624115.1 Lachnospiraceae bacterium | reverse complement strand
GGTAAGACAGTTAAGGTTCTGGTATTCGCTAAGGGCGATAAGCTTACAGAGGCAGAGGCAGCTGGAGCAGATTTCGTAGGCGGAGAGGAATTAATTCCGAAGATTCAGAATGAAGGCTGGTTTGATTTTGACGTAGTTGTTGCTACACCGGATATGATGGGTGTTGTTGGACGTTTAGGACGTGTACTTGGTCCGAAGGGCTTAATGCCAAACCCGAAGGCTGGTACAGTTACGATGGACGTTACCAAGGCTGTTAATGATATCAAGGCTGGTAAGATTGAGTACAGACTTGATAAGACCAATATTATTCACGTGCCGATTGGAAAAGCTTCTTTCACAGAGGAGCAGTTAGCGGACAATTTCCAAACTCTCATTGATGCAATTAATAAAGCAAAGCCTAGCGCATTAAAGGGTCAGTACTTAAGAAGTGTGACAATGACTTCTACAATGGGACCTGGCGTTAAGTTAAATGTTGCGAAGCTGACAAACTAAATATAAGCAAAAAGTGACTTGACAGTAAAAGCAGAACATGCTATACTGCGTAAGTATGAAAACTGCCAGAGACAGCAGGTGCCGGTGTGACCGGCGTAAGGAAAGCGCCTGCCGAGGTATAAGAACTTAGTATCTAAGACTTATTGTGCCTCTCTGTGTCTGCAGAGAGGCATTTCTTATATTGGCAGTGGCAAATCTAACAAGGAGGTGTACCACTCATGGCTAAAGTAGAATTGAAGCAGCCAATCGTTGAGGAGATTTCTGAGTTACTTAATGGCGCACAGTCAGCAGTTATCGCTGATTACCGTGGTCTTACTGTAGAAGAAGATACAAGACTTCGTAAGCAGTTAAGAGAAGCTGGCGTTGTATATAAGGTTTATAAGAATACAATGATTAACTTCGCAATTAAGGGAACAGAGTTCGAAGCACTTGCTCCTCATTTAGAGGGACCTACAGCAATCGCTGTATCTAAGACAGATGCAACAGCTCCTGCAAGAGTTTTATATAACTTTGCTAAGGATGCAAAGGCTCTTGAGTTAAAGGCTGGCGTTGTTGAGGGAACTTACTACGATGAAAAGGGAATCCAGGTTATCGCAACCATTCCTTCCAGAGAAGAACTGCTTTCCAAGTTCCTTGGAAGCATTCAGTCCCCTGTTACAAACTTTGCTCGTGTTATTAAGCAGATTGCAGAGTCTAAGGGAGAAACCGCTTAATCTTAAGTTTAGGTGGAATGAATTAATCAGAATACACTACAAAATGGAGGTAAATTAATTATGACAACCGCAGAAATTATTGAAGTTATCAAAGGTCTTACAGTATTAGAGTTAAATGATTTAGTAAAAGCTTGTGAAGAAGAGTTCGGCGTATCCGCAGCAGCAGGTGTTGTAGTTGCAGCAGCAGGTGCTGGCGCAGCAGCAGCTGAGGAAGAGAAGACTGAGTTCGATGTAGAGTTAACAGAGGTTGGCGCTGAGAAGGTTAAGGTTATCAAGGTTGTTCGTGAAGCTACAGGTCTTGGCTTAAAGGAAGCTAAGGAAGTAGTTGATGGCGCACCAAAGGTAGTTAAGGCTGGCGCAAGCAAGGAAGAAGCAGAGGAAATCAAGAAGAAGTTAGAGGAAGTTGGAGCAAAGGTTACATTAAAGTAATCATTGCGGAAATTCAGATTTCGCTAAAAATAAAAAGGATGCAGAGCATGCTTATATGCTTTCTGCATCCTTTTTTAGTTGTAACTTTCCAGTTTTTTGCTTGACATCTTGACGCAAATGTGATAACATGTAAAATGCACTATTGTGGTGACGTGGGTCTACTGCGCCAAAAAATAGCGCATGTAGGCTTTGATAAAATAAACAAGGGGTGAAACATCAATGGAGAAAAACAGAATACGTCCAGTGAAATCCGGTAAGAGCATGAGAATGACTTATTCCAGACAAAAAGAGGTTCTGGAGATGCCTAATCTGATTGAGATTCAGAAGGACTCCTATCAGTGGTTTCTGGATGAAGGACTCAAAGAAGTTTTCGAAGATATATCTCCGATTGCAGATTACAGCGGACATTTAAGTTTAGAGTTTGTAGACTTCGTTCTGTGTGAAGACGATGTAAAGTACTCTATTGAAGAGTGCAAGGAAAGAGATGCTACTTATGCTGCACCTTTGAAGGTAAGAGTAAGACTCTACAACAAAGAAAAGGACGAGATTAGCGAACATGAAATTTTCATGGGTGATTTGCCATTAATGACAGCAACCGGTACATTTGTTATCAATGGTGCTGAGCGTGTTATTGTAAGTCAGTTGGTGCGTTCCCCTGGTATTTATTATGGTATTGCCCACGATAAGATTGGCAAGACACTGTACTCCTGTACAGTGATTCCGAACCGTGGTGCATGGTTAGAGTATGAGACAGACTCTAATGATGTATTTTATGTGCGTGTAGACAGAACCAGAAAGGTTCCTGTAACCGTATTAATCCGTGCTTTGGGTTATGGTACAAACGCAGAGATTATAGATTTGTTCGGTGAGGAGCCGAAGATTCTGGCAAGCTTTGGTAAAGACACATCCGATAATTATCAGGATGGTTTATTAGAGCTGTACAAAAAGATTCGTCCGGGTGAGCCGTTATCCGTAGACAGTGCTGAAAGCCTGATTACGGCTATGTTCTTTGACCCAAGAAGATATGACCTGGCTAAGGTAGGACGTTATAAGTTCAATAAGAAATTACACTTTAAGAATAGAATTACCAATCATGTACTGGCAGAGGATGTCCTGGATCCGACAACTGGTGAAGTACTTGCAGAGAAAGGAACAGTAGTGAGCAAGGAGCTGGCTATTGATATCCAGAATGCTGCTGTACCTGCAGTATGGATTCAGACAGAGGAGAGAAATGTCAAGGTTCTTTCCAACATGATGGTAGATATCACGAAATATGTTGACTGCAACCCAAGAGAGCTTGGCGTGACAGAGGATGTATTCTACCCGGTACTGGAAGGTATTTTAAATGACAATGCAGGTGATGATGAGGCGATTAAGGATGCAATCAGGAGAGATATCTCAGACCTGATTCCGAAGCACATCACAAAGGAAGACATTATTGCTTCTATTAACTACAATATGCATCTGGAAGCAGGCATCGGTACCTCGGATGATATTGACCATCTGGGCAACAGACGAATTCGTGCGGTTGGCGAGCGGCTGCAGAACCAGTATCGTATCGGTCTGTCCAGAATGGAGCGTGTTGTCCGTGAGAGAATGACAACACAGGATTTGGACGGAGTATCTCCGCAGTCTCTGATTAATATTAAGCCTGTAACGGCAGCAGTAAAGGAGTTCTTCGGAAGCTCCCAGCTGTCTCAGTTCATGGATCAGAATAACCCTCTGGGTGAACTCACACATAAGAGACGTCTGTCTGCATTGGGACCTGGTGGTTTGTCCAGAGACCGTGCCGGATTTGAGGTTCGAGACGTTCACTATACTCATTATGGAAGAATGTGTCCTATCGAGACTCCTGAAGGTCCAAACATCGGTCTGATTAACTCTCTTGCATGCTATGCAAGAATCAATGAATATGGTTTTGTGGAGGCACCATACCGCAAGGTAGATAAGAGTGACCCGAAAAACCCGCGTGTTACAGATGAGGTTGTATATCTGACCGCGGATGAAGAAGATAATTATGTAGTAGCACAGGCGAATGAGCCGTTAGATGAAGAAGGACATTTCGAGCATAACAGTGTATCCGGCCGTTACAGAGAGGAAACCTCCCAGTTCGAGAAGAGCAAGATTGACCTGATGGACGTTTCTCCTAAGATGGTATTCTCTGTGGCTACCTCCATGATTCCTTTCCTTGAGAATGATGATGCCAACCGTGCGCTGATGGGTTCCAACATGCAGCGTCAGGCAGTGCCGCTTCTTACGACAGAGGCTCCTGTAGTCGGTACCGGTATTGAGGCAAAAGCAGCCGTGGACTCCGGTGTCTGCGTTGTGGCTAAGCGTGCCGGTGTGGTAGAGCGTTCTACCTCCAAGGAAATTACCATCAAGTATGATGATGACGGAAGCAAAGAGACATATAAGTTAATTAAGTTTTTAAGAAGTAACCAGTCCAACTGCTACAATCAGAAGCCGATTGTATTCAAGGGTGAGCATGTAGAAGCAGGACAGGTTATCGCAGACGGTGCATCTACGGCAAATGGTGAGATTGCACTTGGAAAGAACCCGTTAATCGGATTTATGACCTGGGAAGGTTATAACTACGAGGATGCGGTATTATTAAGTGAAAGGCTGGTTATGGATGATGTGTATACATCTGTCCATATTGAAGAATACGAGGCAGAATCCCGTGATACGAAGCTGGGACCGGAGGAAATCACAAGAGATGTTCCGGGTGTCGGTGATGATGCGCTGAAGGATCTTGACGAGAGAGGAATTATCCGTATCGGTGCCGAGGTTCGTGCCGGTGATATTCTCGTTGGTAAGGTTACTCCTAAGGGAGAAACAGAGCTTACCGCAGAAGAAAGACTGCTCCGTGCAATCTTTGGTGAAAAGGCGAGAGAGGTACGTGATACTTCCCTGAAGGTTCCGCATGGTGAATATGGTATTATCGTAGATGCGAAGGTGTTTACAAGAGAGAATGGCGATGAGCTTCCTCCGGGAGTAAATCAGACCGTAAGAATCTATATTGCGCAGAAGAGAAAGATTTCTGTAGGTGATAAGATGGCTGGCCGTCATGGTAATAAGGGTGTTGTTTCCAGAATTCTTCCTGTAGAGGATATGCCGTTCCTGCCAAACGGAAGACCTCTGGATATCGTACTTAATCCTCTGGGTGTGCCTTCCCGTATGAACATCGGGCAGGTGCTGGAGATTCACTTGAGCCTTGCAGCCAAGGCGCTTGGCTTTAACATTGCAACTCCGGTATTTGATGGCGCAAATGAGTTTGATATTATGGATACGCTGGATTTGGCAAATGATTATGTAAACCTTGAGTGGGATGAATTCAAGGAAAAGCATGGTGAAGAGCTTCTTCCGGAAGTACTCGAATATCTGGAAGAGAACCTGGATCACCGTGCATTATGGAAGGGTGTGCCGATTTCCAGAGATGGTAAGGTAAGGCTCCGTGACGGAAGAACAGGAGAATACTTTGACAGTCCGGTAACGATTGGACATATGCACTATCTGAAGCTGCATCATCTGGTTGACGATAAGATTCATGCACGTTCTACTGGTCCTTATGCGCTGGTAACACAGCAGCCGTTAGGCGGTAAGGCTCAGTTCGGAGGGCAGCGTTTCGGAGAGATGGAGGTTTGGGCACTGGAGGCTTATGGTGCGTCCCATACCTTACAGGAGATTCTGACCGTGAAGTCTGATGATATCGTTGGACGTGTGAAGACTTACGAGGCGATTATCAAGGGTGACAATATTCCTGAGCCGGGTATTCCGGAGTCCTTCAAGGTATTACTGAAAGAGCTGCAGGCGCTGGCTCTGGATGTAAAGGTACTGAGAGAGGACGATACCGAAGTAGAGCTTATGGAGAACATCGACTATACCGATACAGACCTGCATTCTATTATCGAAGGCGACAGGCGCTTCAATGACAGAGAGGATGATTCGTTTGCAGCTATGGGCTTCACAAAGCAGGAGTTCAACAGCGATAATGAGCTGGTAGATATGGAAGATGACTATGAGAGCGATGATAATGATGAAAATGACGATTACCTGGATTTAGATGACGATATGTCAGATGATGAGGAATGAGAGTGAATTCAGTATAGAAGGGAGTGTCATTCATGCCGGAGACAATAACAAATGAAGCAACCTATGAACCGATGACTTTCGATAAAATTAAGATAGGTCTTGCTTCGCCGGAAAAAATCCTGCAGTGGTCAAGAGGAGAGGTTTTAAAACCGGAAACCATTAACTATAGAACATTAAAACCGGAGAAAGACGGTCTGTATTGCGAAAAAATATTCGGACCGAGCAAGGACTGGGAGTGTCATTGCGGTAAGTACAAGAAAATCCGTTATAAGGGTGTAGTCTGCGACCGTTGTGGCGTTGAGGTAACCAAGTCCAGCGTAAGGCGTGAGCGTATGGGTCATATCAAGCTCGCAGCACCGGTATCCCATATCTGGTATTTCAAGGGAATACCGAGCCGTATGGGACTGATTCTGGACTTATCTCCAAGAATTCTGGAGAAGGTATTATATTTCGCTTCCTATATCGTATTAGATAAGGGCGATACTGATTTACAGTATAAGCAGGTATTATCCGAGAAGGAATTCAGAGATGCCTATGAAAAATGGGGCAGCCGCTTCCGCGCAGGAATGGGTGCAGAAGCTATCATGGAGCTTTTACAGGCGATTGACCTGGAGAAGGAAGCGGGAGAACTGAGAAAAGGACTCAAGGAGTCCAGCGGACAGAAGCGCGCAAAGATTATCAAGCGTCTGGAGGTAGTAGATGCCTTCCGTCTGTCCGGAAACAAGCCGGAGTTGATGATTCTTACTGTAGTTCCGGTTATTCCGCCGGATATCCGTCCTATGGTGCAGCTTGACGGTGGACGTTTTGCTACATCTGACTTAAATGACCTGTACAGAAGAATTATTAACAGAAATAACCGTCTGGCAAGACTGATTGAACTAGGCGCACCGGAGATTATTGTTCGTAATGAGAAGCGTATGCTGCAGGAGGCAGTTGACGCTCTGATTGATAACGGAAGAAGAGGAAGACCGGTAACAGGCCCTGGAAACAGAGCATTAAAGTCCTTATCTGATATGTTAAAGGGTAAGCAGGGACGTTTCCGCCAGAATCTGTTAGGAAAGCGTGTTGACTATTCCGGACGTTCTGTTATCGTTGTGGGACCTGAGCTGAAGATTTACCAGTGCGGTCTGCCAAAGGAGATGGCTATCGAGTTATTTAAGCCATTTGTAATGAAAGAATTAGTTGCCAACGGAACTGCACACAATATCAAGAGTGCAAAGAAGATGGTGGACAGAGTAGAGAAGGAAGTATGGGACGTATTAGAGGAAGTTATCAAAGAACATCCGGTTATGCTGAACCGTGCTCCTACACTGCACAGACTTGGTATTCAGGCATTTGAACCGATTCTGGTAGAAGGTAAGGCGATTAAGCTTCACCCGTTGGTATGTACGGCGTTCAATGCTGACTTTGACGGTGACCAGATGGCAGTGCATTTACCGCTGTCTGTAGAGGCACAGGCGGAATGCCGTTTCTTACTGTTGTCTCCGAATAACCTGTTAAAGCCGTCTGATGGTGCTCCTGTAGCGGTTCCTTCACAGGATATGGTACTCGGTATTTATTATCTGACACAGGAAAGACCTGGTGCAGAGGGCGAGGGCAAGTTCTTCAAGAGTGTAAATGAAGCGATTCTTGCCTATGAGAATAAGGTAATCACTCTTCATGCCAAAATCAAGGTGCGTGTTACAAAGACAATGCCGGATGGTACAGAGAAAACAGGCATCATAGAGTCTACTGTGGGACGTTTGATTTTCAATGAGATTCTGCCGCAGGATTTAGGCTTTGTAGACAGAAGCATTCCGGGCAATGAGCTGCTGCCGGAGGTAGATTTCCATGTAGGCAAGAAGCAGCTTAAGAAGATTCTTGAGAAGGTTATCAATACGCATGGTGCTACAAGGACAGCAGAGGTATTGGATGATATCAAGTCAACCGGTTATAAGTACTCTACAAGGGCAGCCATGACAGTATCCATTTCCGACATGACTGTGCCGGAGAAGAAAAAGACGATTCTTGCTGAGGCTGAAGCAACGATTGAATCTATTACCAAGAACTTCCGCCGTGGATTTATCACGGAGGAAGAGCGTTATAAGGAAGTTATTGAGACATGGAAGAAAGCGGATGATGAGATTACAGAGGCGCTGCTTACAGGTCTTGACAAATATAACAACATCTACATGATGGCAGATTCCGGTGCCCGTGGTTCTGACAAGCAGATTAAGCAGCTTGCCGGAATGCGTGGTCTGATGGCAGATACAACAGGACGTACCATTGAGCTGCCGATTAAGTCCAACTTCCGTGAAGGTCTGGACGTACTGGAATACTTCATTTCTGCACATGGTGCCCGCAAGGGTCTGTCCGATACAGCGCTTCGTACTGCTGACTCCGGATACCTGACCAGACGTCTGGTAGACGTATCTCAGGATTTGATTATCCGTGAGGTAGACTGCTGTGAAGGCAAGGATGAGATTCCGGGTATGGAAGTGAAGGCTTTCATGGACGGACGTGAGACAATCGAAAGTCTGGAAGACAGAATTACCGGCAGATATGCGGCTGAGGAGATTACTGATCCGAAGACAGGTGAAGTCCTGGTTAAGAAGAATCATATGATTACACCAAAGCGTGCTGCTAAGGTGGTTGGAACAGGCGTCGAGACAGTGAAGATTCGTACGATTCTGACCTGTAAATCTCACCTGGGTGTATGTGCGAAGTGTTATGGTGCGAACATGGCTACCGGTCAGGCAGTTCAGGTCGGTGAAGCAGTTGGTATTATCGCTGCACAGTCTATCGGTGAGCCGGGTACACAGCTGACCATGCGTACATTCCATACAGGTGGTGTTGCCGGAGACGATATTACACAGGGTCTTCCTAGAGTAGAAGAGCTTTTCGAGGCAAGAAAGCCGAAGGGTCTTGCAATTATCGCTGAGTTCGGCGGTGTGGCAACCTTTAAGGATACCAAGAAAAAGCGTGAGATTATTATTACAAATAATGAGACAGGTAACTCAAAGTCTTATCTGATACCATACGGCTCCAGAATCAAGATTCAGGACGGTGCTGTACTGGAAGCAGGCGATGAGCTGACAGAGGGTAGTGTAAATCCTCACGATATCTTAAAGATTAAGGGTGTTCGTGCTGTACAGGATTACATGATTCAGGAGGTTCAGCGTGTATACCGTCTGCAGGGTGTAGAAATTAATGATAAGCATATCGAGGTTATTGTTCGCCAGATGCTGAAGAAGATTCGCGTCGAGGAGAGCGGTGACAGTGATTATTTACCGGGAACCTCTATGGATGTTCTGGATTTCAACGAGGAAAATGAGAGATTGATTGCAGAGGGCAAGAAGCCTATCGAAGGAAAGCAGGTAATGCTCGGTATTACGAAGGCATCTCTGGCTACAAACTCCTTCTTATCAGCCGCTTCCTTCCAGGAGACAACCAAGGTTCTGACAGAGGCTGCTATTAATGGTAAGGTTGACCCGTTAATCGGTCTGAAGGAAAATGTTATTATCGGTAAGCTGATTCCTGCCGGTACAGGTATGAAGAGATACCGTTCTGTAAAACTGGATACAGATGCATCTGAATTTGATGATGAAGTAAGCTTTTCTGATGATTTCGGTGAGGAAGAGTTCAGTGATACGGTGACAATATCAGAAGAATAAATCAAGATAAGAGCCCCGCGTGAGTGCATAACGCACTTGCGCGGGGCTTTTTCTGTAAGGGGGGCTGCCGTCTTTGATGCAGCCGATGAGCTGTGATAATTGCTATGTTAGAAATTAGTTTTATCTGCTATATTTTCAAATATAGCTTTGGCGAAAGCACGAAATTTGGCGTTTCTAACACCGGGTTTTAGAAAGCCTTTATCATTTGTGTCTTTCGAAGCACCGAACAAGCCGGGGCAGGCTGTCCGTCAGGAAAAAGAACAGACAGTAGAAAAATTTCGTGCCGCTCTTGGCAGACGGCGAGCAAAACGTAAGCGCGTAAATGTGTGTCTGAGCTCTCAGCCTTATCGAATCAATGATGGTTAGAGGCGAGTTCGCATTTACGCGCTTTCATATCGATTTTGTGAGACGTCTAGCCTAGAGCGGCTAGAAACTTTGATTGTCTGTCTTTCCCTGAGCGGACAGCCTGCCCCGGCTTGTCGGTTGCATCAAAGACACAAAATTAGCTTTCTAAAACCCGGATGTAAGAAACCCTCAAATTTCGTGCCAATCTCCCCAAAGCTTATATTTGAAAATATGCAGATTTCCTGCTTTCTGGCATAGCAATTATCACAACTTATAAATGCTTAAAATGCAGCAGCCCCCTTACAGAAAAGCCTTGCGCCGTTCTAATTCTGATGCTTATAGAAGAATATAGCGAGCTGAGTACGGTCGCGCAGATTCAGCTTTTCAAGTATGGTACTGATATAGTTGCGGACGGTACCTTCACTTAAGAAAAGGAGACTGGCGATTTCTTTATTGCTCAGTCCTTCTGCTACATTGCGGATAACCTCGATTTCACGCTCGGTTAAATCAAAGCCTTCGAGCGACGTGACAGGAGTCCAGCTCATGTTTGGAAGCTTGGATACGATTTCATCTCCGAATACACGCTGCCCACTTGCTACTGCCTTAATAGAAGGAATGATACTCTCGAAATTCTGCTTGAGAAGATATCCCTTGGCACCAATTTTTAAAGCACGGATAATATATTCATTGTCGGCAAAGGTAGTCAGATAGAGAATTTTAGCATCAGGGAACTGTCTTAAGATCGCTTCACCGGCATCAATTCCCGTCATTCCCGCCATGCGGATATCCATAAGGATTAAATCCGGCTTGTACCGTGCATAAAGATCAACCGCCTCAGTACCGTCATGTCCCATGACCGGCACATGAAAATCGGGATCACTTTCCAGAATCGTTTTCAGTGCACTGCAGACCAACTTATCATCATCAATTAAAATAATATTCATAGTGGATTCCTTTCTTTCTGCTCTTTTGGCAATGATATAAAAATCTTAAAGCCTTCCAGGCTGTCAGTATAGAAATTTCCTCCCAGAGCGCTGACACGCTCAGACATACTCTGTACACCCATGCCGGAAGAATCCCGGGAGCCGCTCTGCGCGGTAGTGCCGTTATCGTGAATAATAATCTGATACAGACCCGGCAGTTCAGAAATCGTAACCGTGACTAAGGTTGCATTGGAATGCTTCATAACATTGGATAAAGCTTCCTTTACAATAAAAAGAATCGAGTATTTTGCCTTCATAGAAAAATCGTGGTTTACATGATAGGAGAAGGCTGTTTTGCAGAAAGTGAAATTATGCAGCAGTTCATTCAGCTTGTCCTGCAAATCGAGCGAGTCCTCGTGGATATTATGAATGCTGGAGCGGATGCTGTCCATACCGGTCGATAAGGTATCCTTGATATTAGTCAGGTGCTCCTTCATTACATCATCCTTGCAGATAGCGAGCAGTGCGCCTATCTGCAGAATCGAGCTTGACAGGAGGTGCCCCACGGTATCGTGGATTTCTCTGGCAATACGGTTGCGCTCATTCAGTGTGGCATTGCTGATTTCATAATCCTGCTTGTCCAGTAAATCGCGGTTCTGGATGCGAAGCTTATCTGCCTTTTCAACCATTTCATCACGCAGCGTGAAATAATCCTGTTTCGCCTGCGTCAGAGCCAGTGTCCTCTTTTTCAGGAGATATGACAGGGCTGTGAGCAAAAGCAGAATAAGAACGGTAAGCGGCGGGTAGAACTGCAGGGCATGGACAATGGCAAAGATACCGAGATAAATCACATACCGATAAGGCTCACTTACCAGGTCATAGCACATAACGGGCAGAAAACAGATGAAATTAGCAGAAAGTATACACATTCCTACATAGCAGATATAAGAGATAATATTAAGGGCAGTTTTATTAAAATATGTCATAATTGAACTTAGACAAATCACAGCAATAATCGGAAATACAGTATACAGGGATAAATCATGGGAAATCAGAAAAATAGTACAGCATAAAAACAAAATCAGCTTGTCAAAAAGCTTTTCCATGACGATTTCCCTCGCTTTCCTGCGCACGACTGCGCTGTGTACGTTCATTTTAACATATTTTGCAGACGAAGAAAAGCATTTTCGATGGTGACAAATGTCATGCAAATTTTACGGATAATAATACAGAAATCACTATATTCTTTTGCAAAAATGAGGTACACTATAAGGAAGAGAAACGCAATACAGGACGGGAGAACGCAAGAATATGGTGGTTAAGATACAGAATCTGGTAAAGAGATATGGCAGCGGCAATGCGGCAGATCACGTCAGCCTTTTACTGGAAGAAGGAGAAATGGCAGGGGTATTCGGGCCGGGCGGCTGTGGGAAAAGCACGGTGATAAAATCCATATTGGGCTTAACAAAGGTTAACAGAGGTGAGATAGAGCTGTTTGGAAGAAAGCTGGAGAATGCGCCGCAGCTGAGGCGTGACATCGGCTATGTACCGCAGGAACCGATTTTATATCAGGAATTGACGGTGTATGAAAATATAGAATATTTCTGCGGATTGTATGTAAAGGATAAAAAACAGCGTATACAGGATGCCGAGGAAGCGGTAGAGTGGCTTGGAATGAGAGATTTCTGGAAGTTTTATCCGCGCCAGCTGAATGAAAGCCTTTTGAAGCGGCTGAATTTCGCGTGCGGCATCGCCCATAAGCCATCGCTTCTGCTTTTAGATGACCCGATGGGAGATATTGACTTGCTGGGCAGTCATGTCATCAGAGAGAAGATTATAGAGCTCAACCAGAAAGGAACGACGATCCTGTACACGACCCGCAATGCGGAGGATGTGGAAATCCTGTCAGGAAAGATCATTATGCTTGACAGAGGCAGGGTAATAGCACAGGGGACGAAGGAAGAGCTGAAAGAGATGATAGGAATTGGAGAGAAAATCACGATAGAGGCATATCATCTCGGTGATGACATTCTGGACGAGTTGAAAACGCTGCCGAATGTGTGTGATGTTGCGTACTACAGCGGGCAGCTGACAATGAAATCCGGGAACGGGAAACATAATTTGATTAACATACTGAATTTTTTACAGGAACGTGATGTGTCGATAGGAAGTGTCTATTCGGAACGGCCTACCCTGAATGACGTTTATCTGGAGATGACTGGCAAGGAGCTTGGGACAAATGAAATTGCTTGATCTTTACATCAGAATACTGAAAAAACAGATATGGCTTTATGCGATTTACCTGCTGGCATTCTGGATATTTATTGTGCTGGCAGTACGGGTAGGAAAGGGAATGGCAGCAGGGCAGGCTCTTGTGCTGTATTACCGATATGCTGTGCTGGCATTAATGGTGCTTATTATGCTTACTGTCAGTGCAGTAACCGCAGTAACCTCGAATGTGGAGCTTTCCATGCGCCACAGGGCAGCTCCTGTGAGGATGGAGCTGCTGGAGCTGGGGTATCTGGGGGCAGATTTACTGGTTATGCTGTTCTGGTGGATGCTGTTTTTCTGGACGGCAGTTATTCTTTACGGAGAAGCAGCATATCGACCAGAAGGACTTCTGATGTCGGTAAATCTGCTGACAGTCAGTCTGCTGTCAACAGCTTTAGGATTTATGATAGGAATTTTTGCCAGGAGTGCACAGGGACGTGGAATCGTTTCTAACCTGATAGCACTTTTTCTTCCGGTTATCGGTGGAAGTGTGGAAGGCTTAAGAGGGGGAGATGAGACGGTCTATTTTCTGAGAAGCTTTACGCCGATATTCTGGTATCAGAAGGCACTGGAGGAACTGGCATCGGGAATACGGCATATGTCAGAGCAGAGCCTGTATAATTGCGCTGTGTATATAGGAATACAGCTCATGTTTGCATTGGCAGTGCTTACCTTCGGCATGATGCTGGACAAGCAGAGAAAAGAGAGCGCAAATTAAGAGAGGAAGCAATCGCAGAAATGGCTTGACTTATAATTTCAGCAGGGGTAGACTTAAGATAGAAGAGGTTTACCTGTGCTGAAATTTTTTGTGCGGAAAAGGAGAGCAGATATGACATTTACATATAAGATTCTGAATGCTGAGAATGAGATTCTGGCTTCGTGTACGGGCGAGGATGAGATTTATCTGGTTTATAAGGAGGAATATAAGCCGGGAGACAAAATCGTGCTCGAAACAGAGAAAATGGTGTTTGCTGTGATGCAGCTGGATGATGCACTGGGGGAGGAGCTTGTTTATCTGAAAGATGGCAGTCTGTCCTATGAAATACCGTTTGCGGAGAAGAAAATCTGCTATTCGCCAAAGTGCTTTATCGGAGACAGACATCTTCTTACTATTCGTAGTGCGCGTGAGGATGAAATAAAATCATATCGTAATCTGGCACGCAATAAATATGACCAGCACGGGGATACCGGCTGTTATCCGCATGCTGCGGCAAATGTGGAAACCAGAGGGGAGGCTGTGTTTGCGGCGCGCAATGCGATTGATGGTATTAAGGCAAATGATTACCATGGAGAATGGCCGTATGGTTCCTGGGGAATCAATCAGAATCCTGAAGCAGTCATCCGGGTGGAATTCGGAAGAACCATTCTGGCAGACAGACTGGCAGTGTATCTGAGGGCAGATTTCCCGCATGATAACTGGTGGAAGGAAATCACGGTACGTTTTTCTGATGATACGGCAATGGTGTGTTCTCTTCAGAAGACCGGAAAGGCTCAGATAATACAGATGCCGGAGAGAAAAATAGAATGGATACAGCTGGAAAAGCTGATAAAAGCAGATGACCCTTCGCCATTTCCGGCATTGGCACAGCTGGAGGTATATGGAACAGAGTTATGAGGTGTGAGAGAAAGGAGAGAGGCTTATGACGGGAATCAGCGCTTATGCGGGGGAATATGACAGATATGGATATATGCAGGGAGGTCTGGGAAAAATAGATGATACTCAGACAGCAGGCAATCAGAACAGCAGGGTAAAAGGCTCTGAGGAATGTCAGACCTGCAAGAACAGGAAGTATGTGGATGGCTCGAATGAAGCGGATGTTTCTTTCAAAACTCCGACACACATTTCACCCAGAAATTCTGCTGCTATGGTTATGTCGCATGAACAGATGCATGTGTCGAATGCAAGACAGGAAGACGGCAAGGAGAACGCAGAGCTTGTCTCGTCATCGGTGCGGCTTAAGACAGCAGTATGCCCGGAGTGCGGAACCACCTATGTGGCTGGCGGTGTGACGAATACGACGATAAAGTATACGGAGAGCAATCCATATGAAAAGAACAGAAAGCTTCTGGAGGGAAGCTTTCTCAAAGGACAATATATTGA
This sequence comes from Lachnospiraceae bacterium, assembly GCA_017624115.1. GTDB lineage: Bacteria > Bacillota > Clostridia > Lachnospirales > Lachnospiraceae > RGIG8607. The sequence continues at coordinate 16,242 of JAGANQ010000053.1, read as the reverse complement.
TGCGTATGCAGGATAAAGGAGAAAAAATGAAAGCATTAATGAAACTGATGGCAGGCTTGTTTATCGTTGCTCTTGACGGGAGAGTGCAGATGAGCATGATACTGGTAAATGTAATAACAGATGTAGTAGGATATGCACTTATCTTTATCGGGCTGACGGAGCTTATCCCATGGAGCCCGTGTTTTGAGAGAGGGCGTAAGCATGCAATTGGGGCATTTATTTTCAGCCTGGGAATCCGGGCAGTTAACTATTTCGGACTGTCGCAGTCCTTTGCTGCACTTGCGTACGGAATGGCAGCAATTTTCTATATTTATATGACGTATTACATTATGGAAGGACTGCTGGTGAAGAATAAGACGGAGAAGATAACAGAACCAAACTCCAATTTAAGGGGAGCCTGGACGGCACTGGCTGTGGGACAGTTTCTGTACAGTCTCTGCTATCTTGCAGAGATAGGAAGCTTTCTGGAGGAAGTAGGACTCGGCGGACTGGATGCGCCGGTTAAAGCATTGTTCGGGGCCGCTGCATTTGCAACCAATACCTTTTTTGTCATTATGATAAACCAGACCAGGCTGCTGCTGTTTCCAAAGCAGGAGGAACAATAAATTTTACAGAGCCGCTGCATGCTGTGAAGATTTGAAAATGGTGATAATTGGTATTATATATAGTAAAATTCTGCATATTTTCAAATATTAGGTTTTGAGAGATTGGCACAAAATCTGAGAGTTTCTTACATCCGGAGCTTTGGAAAGCAAATTTTGTGTCTTTGATGCAATCGACAAGCCTGGCAGATGTCCGTTCAGGGAAAGACAGACAATCAAAGTTCCTAGCCGTTCTAAGGCAGGCAACTCACAAAATCGATATAAAAGCGCATAAATGCGAACTCGCCTTTATCGTTATTGATACAATAAGGTTGAGAGCTCAGACACACATTTATGCGCTTACGTTTTGCTCGTCTGCCTGCCAAGAGCGGCACGAAACTTTTCTATCGTCTGTTCTTTCTCCTGACGGACTTTCTGCCTTAAGGCTTGTTCGATGCTTCGGAAGACACAAATTATAAAGGCTTTCCAAAGTTCGGTGCTAGAAACACCAGATTTTGTGCTTTCTCAAAAGCTATATTTGAAAATATTGCAGAGAATAATATATCTGATAATACCAATTATTACGATTTTCTGGTATTACAAATGTGGCGGCAGCTCTGTGAAATTTATTTTCGATGGGTGATGAAAGAGGTACAAAAAAAGAGCTGCGGTCGCAGCTCTTTTCCTAATCTCTTTGAAAATCAATAGCTCATTTCATAAATAAAAAACCGAAATTTATATATTAATGAAAAAGGTACTATTTTACTTCATGGATTATAATTTTGTTACGTTAGTTGCCTGAGGTCCCTTTGCTCCGTTAACTACATCGAACTCTACAGCAGCGCCCTCGTCTAAAGACTTGAAGCCTTCCATGTTAAGTCCTGAGTAATGAACGAATACATCATTTCCCTGCTCGTCAGAGATAAATCCGTAACCCTTCTGGTTGTTGAACCACTTAACTGTACCTTTCATTTTGATACCTCCGAAAAAAATATAAATTCTCAGTTGCCCGATTTACACGGATGTAAACCTGTTTACAACTTCTTATAGAATAGCATGAATTTCGCAAATTGTCAAACATTTTCCCTTTTTCTTTATAAAAATTTTATCACAAAACTGCCGCAAGATATGGTATTCTATAAAGAGTACTTAAGTATATTCTTTTGGAGGTTCTATTATGTATGAAGGATTTGATTTAAGCCAGTATGTGCCGGTGCTCTCCGTTACCTTTCTGGCTGTTACCTGTTTTTTAGCTTCTACGGTACCATTTGTTGCCATATATCTGTTCCGCAAGAAATTCCGTGCTGAATACAGGGCTCTGTTTTATGGCATCGCAGACTATCTTTCACTGGAATATATGCTTTGCCGAGTAGCGTGGCTGCTGCTTTTGCTGATTCCGGTATTTCAGACTTCCTCTGCGGCATATATCATCGTCGGACTGATCCTTGCCAGTATTATCATGGAGGGCGGGCGATACTTCATGATTGGACTGATGAAGAAGCAGGAGATTTCCTTTGGCGGTCTGTTTTTATTTGCTACCGGAATTTTTGCTGCCAATTCGCTTATCAATGTTCTTGTGCAGGCATTCCAAAGCTTCGTTATCGCCATCACAATCAATGATACCGGTCTGGATGTTCTGGCGCAGGAGGCAGGGGAAAATGCGCTGGCTATGCTTCAGTCTGTGGAACCGATGCTGACCTGTTCGCCGTATATATATCTGATGAGCGGACTGGATTTGTTCGTGAATCTTCTGTTCCATATATCTGTTACAGTGCTCTTGTATGCAGTATATACCGGACGCCTTCAGAAGTATTATCTTGCGGCTGTGATGGGGCTTCGCTTCGTCTATGAGCTGCCGGGATATTGTTATTCTTATAGGATATTTATTACAAATGCGTTTCTTGCCGAAGCCATTTCTGTTGTGATTGCTGCTGCTACTGCGTATCTGGCATATCATGTGCTGACTGTCGAGATGCCGGACGAGCTTAGCTCGCTGACACCAACGGAGGAAAAATCACCATTCCCGGACTTCAATGCTAATGTGAGAAAAGGCTCCATCCGCAGCAATGCCAACATCCTTGCGGGAAAAAATGACGAGGAATAAATCAGGCCCAGGCAGATGACTGTCAATGATTGTTCTGGTTTGTGTATTTTACACCCCACAGACTTTGATTGCTTCCAACAGCACTGAATACCATGACCGGTGTTCCGGCTTCATCATTCATCTGGCAGAAAATGCCGCTGTATTCCATATTATTGAGGATGATGTGCATATAGCAGGTGCCGTCTTTGATTTTCCAGGTACCGCTGATGCCGTCACCGTAGACGTTTCCTCTTCTGGAAAGCGTCAGCATGACAGGCTCGGCGATGTCGGCGTTGATGGCTGTTCCCTGGTTTATCACATAGTATTCACCGGCAATCTCTTTTTTGCTGCAGCCGTTTTCAGAGACCGTCTCACCGTCCGTGGCATAAGGCAGCATACATGGCCAGCCTTCTTCGTTGGCAATATACTGGTGTACGCGCGGCTCATGGTATTCCTGACCATTGTCGAAACGAGTGTGGAACACAATATAGGTTTTGCCGTCATTGTCCGTGAAAGCAGAGTTGTGTCCGGTTGCCATGTAAGCTTTAGTAAGTCCCGGGAGATAGTAGTTGCCGGACAGCTTCAGACCATACGGGGAATGATCCATGCCGAGAACAGGCTGCTTGCCGTTCATATCCACATAATTGCCATCCACTGTTTTTGAACGGAAAACACGTATCTGGTAACCTCCCTCTCTTACAAGGGAACCATAGGATACAAAAAGGTAGTAATAATCACTGGCTTCATCATAGAGAATGTATGGACCTTCTATGGACTTATGCCCGCCTCCAAGCAGACGTTTGCCGAAATACGGGTCAACATGATTTCCAGGGTCAGCCTGCGGGTGAATGACAAGACCGGTAGCTTCATCAATTTCCAGCAGGAAAATGCCTCCTGACCAGGAACCGTAGACCATCCACATTCTGCCGTCTTTGTCATAGAAAACAGACGGGTCTATGGCATTTGGATATAGTACATAGTTATATTTCCCGGAAGAAGAGATGTAATTTTCATTTGCATAAGACCTGCTTACATAATCCAGTACATCGGTCGAACCTATGGTATTTCCGGTGAAGCCGGAATAAATCAGCGCGCCCTTCCATGTATAAGGCCCCTCCGGGTTTTCGGAGGCCGCATAGCAGAGATTAGAGGCATTCCATGTGGAGGTGGTACAGAAGTACATATAATAAAGTCCCTGGGCCTTGTTGTAAATAACGTCCGGTGCCCACACATGGATGCCGCCGTCATCGGTCGGGATAATGCTGTTTTTGCTGCCGGCATAATCAAACACATGTTCCGCACTTAAAAGATGGTTGAAAATCGGATTTCTGTCACTATAGCCGTTTCCGACAGATTTCCAGTGCCTTAAATCAGTGGAGGCTGCACCTGCCATATGCGAACCGAAAATGTAGTAGGTGTTATCTGCCTTTATGACAGACGGGTCATGGACGCTTACGCCGGCAAGAATATCGGCCTTTTTGATGTTGTCATAGCTGACTGTGAAATCAGTAGGAACCTGTTCGGGCAGAAAATGGTCTCTGCCAAGGAAGATGCCAATGCCTGCCGAGATGACAGCAAGAGCTGATATGCTAAGTATGATACCTGTTTTTTTCTTCATGGTTGAACGCTCCTTTAATATATATTACCTATACTATAACAGCAGCAGGGCAGCTTTGGCAATTATGCACGGCAAAAAGTACAAAAGAAAGCTTGCAAAATCATGTATAAAAGTATACAATAAAGCGGACAATTGAATAATGAGAGAAATAACGAAAAAAGAGGATGAGCTATTATGAAACAGACAAGATTTTACAGAATGTGTAAGCTTCTTTTGATGGCAGGTTTGCTGACTATTGCACTGTACGGATGTGCAGGCGGTAAGTCGGACGGGACACAGAAGGAGACAACGGCTGCGGAGGATAGCACAGCTTTGGCAGAACCCAAAAGAGGCGGTTCTGTGGTTGTAGGAATACAACAGGATTTGGATAGTCTTGACCCACACATGGCAGATGCGGCAGGAACTTCAGAAGTGTTATTCAACATTTTCGAAGGCTTGGTTAAGCCTGATAAAGATGGAAATTTAGTTCCGGCTGTTGCCAGTGAGTATAAGATTTCAGAAGATGGAATGACCTATACCTTTACACTGAGAGAGGGTATTACCTTCCACAATGGCAAGCCGGTTACGATAGACGATGTTATTTATTCAATCAATCGATGCGCCGGCAGGCTGGAAGGGCAGGAAGCTCCTCTGGTGTCGGCGTATTCTGCTATTTCTGAGGTCAACCGTGTGGATGACAGGACTGTTGAGCTGGTGCTTGGCAGTGCGGACACAGAGCTGATTGGCTATCTGACGGCGGCAATTATTCCGGCAGATTATGAGAAGCAGGCGGAAGCACCGATAGGTACAGGACCATATAAATTCGTGTCCTACTCCCCGCAGCATGCATTTGTCATGGAAGCATATGACGGTTACTGGCAGGAGGGACTGCCATATTTGGACAAGGTGGAATTTCGTATCGTGGCGAACACAGATTCTGCGATGCTTGAGTTAAAGGTCGGTTCCATTGACTTATATCCGTATCTGACAAGTGACCGGGCAAGGGAGCTGTCCGGGCAGATGGAGGTATTAGTGGGAACCTCTAACCTTGTACAGGCACTGTTTTTAAATAATGCAGAACCACCGTTTGACAAGGTAGAGGTGCGTCAGGCGCTGGCATATCTGGTTGATCCGCAGGAAATCATGGCGATGGTGGCAGACGGCTACGGTACAGAGATAGGAAGTAATATGTTCCCTGCATTTGGCAAATATTATCTGGAGAGCACAAAGGATATCTACGAGCCGAATGTAGAGAAGGCAAAGGAGCTGTTAGCGCAGGCAGGTTATCCTGACGGCTTTGAGATGACGATTACGGTACCTTCTAATTATCAGTTTCATGTTGATACTGCGCAGGTTATCGCACAGGAGCTGAGGCAGGCAAATATCACTGCGAAGATTAATCTGGTAGAGTGGGGAACCTGGCTTGAGGAAACCTACAGGGGAAGACAGTATCAGAGTACAATTGTAGGACTGGATGCAGACCTGGCTCCGAAGGATTTACTTGACCGTTACCACAGCGGGGCGAGAAATAATTTTGTGAATTTCTCTAATGAAGAGTATGATAAGGTGCTGGAGGAAGCAATCGCAAGCACGGATGATGCAGTCAAGGTAGAGAAATATCAGAGACTGCAGCAGATACTGGCAGAACAGGCGGCGTCCGTATATATTCAGGATGCGGCAAAGCTGGTGGCAATCAACCCGAAGCTTGGAGGCTTCGAATTCTATCCGGTTTATGTGCTGGATATGGCAGAAGTATATTTTAAAGAATAAAGCTGATATCAGGAAAGGAGGGAGTGCAGTATGAAGAAGATTGGAAAGAAAGTAATTACTCTCATTATTACATTGTTGCTGATATCGTTTACTGCATTCCTTGCCTTTCAGATTATTCCAGGCGATCCGGCGGCAGCAGTGCTCGGCATAGATGCCACAGAGCAGCAGCTTGCAGCGCTTCGCAGGGAGATGGGGCTGGACAGACCGCTTGCTGTGCGATACATAAGCTGGGTATGGGATTTTGCACATGGAGATTTGGGACAGTCCTATCATTACCGCACAGCGGTCAGTGGACTGCTTGCCGGTAAACTGCCTGTGACACTGGCGCTGACAGCATTAAGCTTTGTGTTTATCCTGGCAATATCTATACCGCTTGGAATCGTGATGGCAAGATTTGCAGATACAAGACTGGGAAAAGCGATGAATGTGGGAAATCAGACGCTGATGTCGATTCCTTCTTTTTTTCTCGGAGTATTGCTGATACTGGTCTTTGGATTGATCTTGAAATGGTTTACACCGGGAGAGTATATCAGCTATACGGAAAGTGTAACTGGATTTTTGGGCTATCTGATTGCTCCGGCGATGGCGATTGCCATACCGAAGTCGGCGATGGTTATAAAATTCTTAAGAAGCTCTGTGCTGGAACAGCGAAGAAGCGACTATGTGCGCACTGCATACAGCAAGGGAAATACTGACAACAGAGTGTTATTTGTGCATGTGCTGAAAAATGCCTGCATTCCTGTTATCACGATATTGGGCATGATGATTGCGGATACAATGGCGGGCAGCATCGTGGTGGAGCAGGTATTTAATCTGCCGGGGCTCGGAAGACTGCTGGTTTCTTCCATCGGCAACAGAGATTATCCGGTAGTGCAGGCTATCATTGTCTATATCGCTTCTGCAGTCGTAATCGTGAACTTTATCGTAGATATTATTTACAGGATAGCGGATCCTCGTATCCGGGATGTATCACTGTAACTGACAGATATTGAAAAAGCGCAAGGCCTCCGGTTCGGAGGCATCAATGGGAAAATCAATGAAGAAAAAAAATACAGCTTTGGCATCGGGACTGATTATCAGCTCTGTGCTGGCAGCAGCTATGATAATTGGTATTTTTTATACACCATACGATCCGGACAGGATGAATGGAGCAGAGAAATTCATGGCTCCATGTCTGCAGCATCTGATGGGAACAGATAATTTTGGCAGAGATATTTTCAGCAGAGTGCTGGAAGGCTTGAAAACTACCTTTTTTGTTGCGGTTTGCGTAACAGCCACAGGCAGTTTTTTTGGTGTGCTTCTTGGAGCAGTAACCGGATATTTCGGAGGTATACTGGATGAAATACTTATGAGAATGAATGATGCGCTTGCGGCATTCCCAAGCATTTTACTGGCATTGGTTTTCATAAGTATTTTAGGAAGCGGAAAATATAATATTATTCTGGCGCTGGGAATTATCTTTATTCCGAGCTTTGCACGTATCGTGAGAGGAGAGTTTATCCGTCAGAAGGAGCTGGATTATGTGAAAAGTGCCAGACTGCAGGGGGCAGGAGCCTTTCGGATTATGTTTGTTCATATTTTGCCAAATATTCTTCCGGCACTGCTGTCGGCGGTAACAGTTGGGTTTAACAATGCAGTGCTGGCGGAAGCAGGCATGAGCTACCTGGGCATAGGGGTACAGCCCCCGGATGCCAGCCTTGGATATATGCTTTCTGAGGCACAGGGTTATCTGTTCTCGGCACCGTGGTATGCGCTTTGCCCGGGTATCGTGATTATTCTGCTGATATTGGGCTTCAGCCTGATAAATGAAGGGATGGGTGGACAGCATGCTTGAGGTTAAAAATTTGTCTGTTACGTTCCCCGAGGGCACGGCGGTGGACAATATTTCTTTTTCTATGGAAAAAGGTGAGATTCTGGCGATTATCGGTGAATCTGGTTCGGGAAAAAGCATGACCTCCCTCAGTATCGCCGGACTTCTGCCGCATGATGCGGCAGTATCGGGCGAAATTGTCTTTGAGGGTCGGGAACTGCTTACGATGTCTGCAAAGGAGCGCCGTGGAATACAGGGGAAAGATATCTCTATGGTATTTCAGGAGCCGATGACTTCGCTGAATCCGGTTATGAAGATAGGAAAACAGGTAGAAGAGGTATTGGTTCTGCATACAGAGCTTGGCAGGGAGGAAAGAAAGCAGAGAGTACTGGAGGCACTGACGGCAGCGGGGCTTGCAGATCCGGAGAGGCTGTATCATGCCTATCCGCATCAGCTTTCAGGAGGAATGCGGCAGCGTGTGATGATAGCGATGGCAACCGTATTGCAGCCGAGACTGATGATTGCGGATGAGCCGACGACTGCACTGGATAAAAAGATACAGGGACAGATTCTGTCGCTTTTAAAGCAGATAAATAAGGACAGGCAGATGGGAATTCTGTTTATCTCCCATAATCTCGAGGTAGTGCGCGATTTCTGCGACAGAATACTGGTTATGTATCGGGGAAAGCTGGTAGAAAGCGGAACACCGGAGGAGATTTTTCATAATCCTAAAGAGGACTATACGAAGAAGCTTCTGGCTTCTATTCCAGATGGAAAGCGCAGTGAAGGGGCGGAAACAGGGAACAGGAAGCCGGTACTTGAGGTGAAAAGTCTGAATGTCTATTATCCGGAGAAAAGAAAACAGAAGAAGCAGGTTATTTTTGATGCCAGCTTTACGATATATGAGAGAGAGATGGTCGGACTGGTCGGAGAGAGCGGCGGTGGAAAGTCTTCACTTTCTAAGGCGATTCTTGGCTTAAATAAGCATATAGAAGGAACGATAATCCATCATACCGAGTATCCGCAGATGGTGTTTCAGGACCCGTACAGCTCCCTGAATCCGGCGAAGAGGATTGGGTGGATTCTGGAGGAACCGCTGCGGATACAGGGAAAGCTTGATAAGAAGGAACGGAAAGAGAAAGTTCTGCATATGCTGGAGTGTGTGGGGCTGGAGCCTTCCTATGCACAGCGCAGACCCCGGGAACTGAGCGGAGGTCAGAGGCAGCGCATAGCGATTGCACTGGCACTGATACTGGAATCTAAGTTTATCATAGCGGATGAGCCGGTTTCGGCGCTCGATGTGACGATACAGGCCCAGATTCTTGAACTTCTTAAGAAGCTTAAGGAAGAATTTGGACTTTCTTATCTGTTTATTTCGCATGATATGGCGGTTATCAATGAAATGTGTGACAGGGTATTCAGACTGAGGGACGGGAAGCTGTATGAAGAATTATAAGGTGACATTGATGTATGACGGAAGCCGCTATGACGGCTGGCAGAAGCAGGGCAATACAGAAAATACGATTCAGGGAAAAATCGAGACACTACTGTCCAGATTGCAGGGAGAACCTGTGGAAATCTTTGGCGCAGGCAGAACAGATGCCGGTGTGCATGCCAGAGGACAGGTGTTCCATGTAAAACTGAATACAGGGATGAATGCCGGAGAGCTTAAACAGAAGCTGAACAGGTATCTGCCGGAGGATATTGCGGCTGTAAGGGTGGAGGAGGCAGATATGCGTTTCCACAGCCGGCTGAATGCAACCGGTAAGATATATGAATATCGCATTCATAATTCAGCGACAGGAAATCCGTTTCTGCGGAAATACTATTATCAGGTTGAGGAGCCTCTCAATGTGGCATCAATGCGCCTTGCAGCAGAGAATCTTACCGGGACATGGGATTTTCAGAGCTTCTGTTCTTCAAAACGTTCTAAAAAGTCTACTGTGAGGACTATTTATGAGATCAGCTTGACAAAAGAGGAGGCTGACCTTATACTTACCTTTCATGGGAATGGTTTTCTGTACAATATGGTACGGATTCTTACGGGGACCCTGATTGAAGTGGGGCTTGGCAAGAGAAGCCCGGAGAGCATGAGAGAGATTTTAGACAGGAAGGACAGGGCAGCCGCGGGATTTACGGCACCGGCGCAGGGGCTTTGTCTTTTGGAGGTAGAGTATGACTGATTTTCTGGTAAGGAATTTTGTGAAGAATTATGAGCAGTATGAAAACCAGACAGTGAGGACTGCATATGGTGTGTTTGCGAGTATTGTGGGAATCCTGTGCAATATATTTCTGTTTCTTGTGAAAATCAGTGTGGGAATGGTACTGAAAAGTGTGTCTGTTATGGCAGATGCGTTCAATAATCTGTCTGATGCAGCATCTTCTGTTATCAGCTTTGTCGGTGTGAAAATGGCGAGCAAGCCGGCAGACGAGGATCATCCCTTCGGTCATGGCAGAATCGAATATATCGCGGCACTGATTGTATCGTTTCTCGTAATTGAGGTCGGCTTTACTTTTTTTAAAACATCCATAGATAAAATACAGCACCCGGAGGCAATCGCTTTTAATGTAGTTTCTCTTGGGATTTTGACTGGTTCTATCTGCGTCAAGCTCTGGCTGGGGTTGTTCAACCGCAGGCTGGGCAGCAGGATTAACAGCTCCGTGATGAAGGCAACCTCTGCGGATGCTTTTGGTGATGTGCTGACGACGACGGCAACGATATTGTCGATTCTGATATGTCATTTCAGCGGCTTTAACGTGGATGGATTTATGGGACTGATTGTTTCCCTGCTGGTTATGTGGTCTGGTATCAATATTGCAAAAGATACACTGGCACCGCTGATTGGGGAAGCGGTAGACCCGGAGCTGTGCAAAAGAATTGAGACAATGGTAGAAAGCTACGATGGAATTCTGGGCACGCATGATTTGATTGTACATAATTACGGACCGTCCAGAAGCATGGCATCGATTCATGCAGAGGTGCCGAATAACGTAGATATTGAGCAATCACATGAAATCATTGACCGTATTGAGCGTGAGGTGTCAAAGGAGCTTGGCGTGCTGCTGGTTATCCATATGGATCCGGTAGAGACGGAGGATAACCGGGTGCAGGAGCATAAAAATCTGGTCAGACAGGTGATTTCAGAGATAGATGAGTCTGTGAATTTCCATGATTTCCGTATGGTAGATGGGGAAAAGCAGATCAATCTGATTTTTGATCTGGTGGTTCCATATAAATACAGCAAGGCGCAGCAGGCAAAGCTGTGTGAGAATATTGCACAGGAGATACAGAAGAGAGATGAACGCTGCCAGTGTGTGATAACAGTGGAGAACAGCTTCCGGGCGGCAGAAAAGTAGGTACAAAAAAATTTTAAAAAAGTACTTGCATTTTATAAAACTTTGTTATATAATATCACTTGTCGCTGAGAGATACAGCGATGAGATAATAAAGATTGGGCTATCGCCAAATGGTAAGGCACTGGACTCTGACTCCAGCATTTTCAAGGTTCGAATCCTTGTAGCCCAGTTAGAAGCTCCCGGAAGATTCTTCTGGGAGTTTTTTGGTTGCGCGCCATTCGCAAAGCCGCGCTGATGCAAAAAATCAAAGAAATTGTGTTATATCTCTTGTATAGACACAAAATATGGTGTATACTGCAAATTAGATACTGAGAAACGGACAGACAATGGAATGGAGGAAAAAACATGTCAGGTAATATGGAGCGGATTATGCGTGAAATACATGTCATGTTTGCAAAAGCGGAAAAAGCAGCTTCGAGAGAGGATGCTATCATTGTAGATAAAAAAAAGGTATTTGCATTGCTGGAGTCTCTGAATCATGAGGTATATGATGCCATGGATCGTTATGAAGAGACAAAAGCGAGCCGTGAAGCAGCGCTGAAACAGCTTAAGGAAGAAAGCGACGAGGTTATTGAAAAAACGAACCGGAGTGCCGAGGAAATATATGCGGCATCGCTTTTGTATTCTGACAGTACTCTTAAGGAGCTGGAGCAGGAGGTAATGCAGGCGAGAGAAAGCATACAGCAGACCTGGGAAGAGGTTGACAGGCGGATAGGAGAACGTCTGAGCCAATTGTCGCAGAACCGTAGGGAACTAAAACAGCAGCTTGGACAGATGGAGCAGAGCCGCATTTATCTTGACCTGATAGGCAAAGCAAAGCGAAAAGAGGCAGAAGAGCTTGAGGAGCAGAAGCGTCTGAATAAAACAGCACGTGTTGCAGAGCATGAAAAACAGGCCAGGCTGCAGGCACAGCAGACAGAGGAGGAAGAGAGCGGCCTGACAGAAGAACAGAAAAAGATAGAGATATATGTGGCGGAGGCTTATCGCGACAGAGTCGCAGCTTCCGAAGAGGAAAAGGCGGTTGAGGAGGAAATAGAGGAGACGGAGAGTGCAGTGAGAGATATACAGGAATTCCGTGCGGAGGATTTTGATTTGGATGCAGAATATTTCGCATGGAAGGAAGAGATTAACGGGGCTCCGGCTATTTCTTATGTGCCGGACAGCAAAAAAGGTCTGAAGGATATTTTCAAAAGAGTAAAATAAAACAGATGAATGGATAATCAAGGGGCTGCTGCAATTTGCACCAGCCCCTTTTTGCATTATAGGAGCATCATGTTTTTCTAAAAAAAATATAAAATTTATAAAATGACAGTGCTGGAAACGATAACTGATAGACAATTTGCAAAATAGTGATATAATAATAAAATAGAGGGAAAATATGAAAAGAGAAAAAAATCCGTATCGTAATTTAGTATTGATAAGTCAGTTGGGTATACAGGTTATGGTTCCTGTATTTATGTGCCTGTTTGCCGGTATTTTTCTGGACAGACAGTTTTCTACCGGGTTTTTTACCATTATACTTCTGGTACTGGGGATTCTGGCAGGAGGAAGAAACGCATATATATTAGCGATGAACTCCATAGAATCGGAAAAAAAACAGGGGGAGAAGCAGCATGAGGAATATAAATAAAACAGTATGGGAACTCTTATTGGGAATACTGTTTTCGGGTATTATTCTGGAAATTGTCGGAACGATGATTGTGAAGGATAAACTGTATTACAGCATTGGACTGGGAACGGGTGTAATTCTCGCAGTATTTATGACGTTTTCTATTCACTCATCAGTGGTGAAGGCGGTTGATGTCGGAGAGCGCGGTGCAAAGGCGAAAATGATAACCTCATATGTGTTCCGTACCGTGCTGGTAGTGGCAGTGATTATTATAGTAGGAGTGACGAAGCTGGGAAATCTGGTTGGACTGCTTCTGGGAATTATGACTTTGAAAGTAGCGGCGTATATTCAGCCGGTTACTCATAAATTTCTTACAGGCGGGAAGGAATAGGGGATTTTAAGCCGTCTGTAATGAAAAATTCAGACAAAGGAGGGTGAAGGAGTGAGCATGTTATCAATGGCGGGGCAAATGATAGCGTTGGCTGCGCAGCAGGAAGAGTTGGGCTTTTATATTAAATACCTGTTTGAATATCAGTTGTTTGGTCATACTTTTTATCTGACGACTACACATATCAGTATAATAATCGTCATGATTCTGATTCTGATATTTGCTGTATGCGCAAACAGAAAGATGAAGCATCCCGATGAGATACCGGGAACTTTTCAGAACATCGTTGAGCTGATTGTAGAGATGCTGGATAATATGGTTCATGGAATCATGGGAGAAAATGCCCGGCGGTTTGTGAATTATCTGTCTACGATATTCATATTCATACTGATTTCCAATATCTCGGGTCTTCTGGGACTCAGAGCACCGACAGCAGACTATGGTGTGACATTGCCGTTAGGTTTGATAACCTTCGCATTGATTCACTACAACGGTATTAAGAAGAACAAGATGAAGCATCTGACGAATCTGTTTCAGCCATTTCCCCTGCTGTTCCCAATCAACCTGATTGGTGAGCTGGCAGTGCCGCTTTCTCTGTCATTGCGTTTGTTTGGTAATGTAATGTCAGGAACGGTAATGATGGGACTTTTGTATGGGCTGACGCCAATTTTTGTACAGATTGGTATTCCGGCAGCACTGCATGTTTATTTTGATATCTTTTCAGGTGCGATACAGACATATGTGTTCTGTATGCTGACAATGGTTTATGTAAATGATAAGATAGCCGATTAATCGGAAAATGTAAGATTCATATTAAGGAGGAAAAATTATGTCAAATATCACAAACGAAGGTTTAATTTTAGCTTGTTCCGCTATTGGCGCAGGTCTTGCACTTATCGCAGGTATCGGTCCTGGTATTGGACAGGGTATCGCAGCAGGTCATGCAGCAGCAGCAGTAGGACGTAATCCGGGAGCTAAGTCTGATATCACTTCCACCATGCTTTTAGGACAGGCTGTTGCCGAGACAACAGGTCTTTATGGATTCGCAACAGCAATTATCCTGATTTTCGTTGCTCCGTTACTTGGCAAGTTACCAGGCTAATCCGCCTTCCGCAAAAAGGTATATAATACGAAAAAGAAAAGCCGGAAGGAGGCGAAACCTTGAGAATATTTGATTTGGATCTGCAGCTCATCCATGATTCCATATTTTTGGCAATCAATGTTTTTATTCTGTTCACACTGATGTCCTATCTGTTGTTTAATCCGGTAAGGGATATGCTGAACAAGAGACGTGAACGGATTCAGAACGATATCGAGACTGCAGCTCAGAATAAAGATGATGCAATCGCATTAAAAGCTGAATATGAAGCAAAATTAAAGGAAATCGACAAAGAAGCAGAGATGATTCTTTCCGAGGCCCGCAGAAAAGCTCTGAAAAGAGAAGAAGAAATCGTTAACGAAGCCAAAGAAGAGGCAAACCGTATTCTGGAACGCGCACACAGCGAGGTTGTACTGGAGCAGAAACGCGCCGTTGATGATATGAAGAAGGAAATGATTCGGATTGCGTCCATTATGGCAGGCAAGGTAGTCGCACAGTCCATGGATATGGAAATTCAGGACACCTTGATTGAAGAAACCTTGAAGGAAATGGGTGATAGCACATGGCAAAATTAGTATCCAAGACCTATGGTGATGCACTATTTGAGCTTGCTTTGGAACAGAATGCCGTGGAAGAGCTGTCTGAAGAGGTTCAGGCTGTTTCAGAGGTTCTGAAGGAAAATGAAGAGCTTATGAAGCTTTTGGAGCATCCGAAGATTGTGAAGGAAGAAAAACTTCAGATTGTAGAAAGCATATTTAAAGGGAGAATCAGTGATAATCTCACCGGCTTCCTGCTGCTGGTTGTAAGCAAAGACAGATATGGAGATATCTATGACATCCTTGATGTTTTCATGGACAGAGTAAGAGAATATAAGCATATCGGTGTAGCGAGCGTTACAACAGCGGTCGAGCTTAAGGAGGAGCAGAAGAAGGCTGTGGAGGACAGGCTTCTGGCTACGACAAAGTATCAGAGCTTCGAGATGAAATATGCCGTAGATGCAGGATTAATCGGCGGAATGGTAATCCGTATCGGAGACCGCGTCGTTGACAGCAGCATTAAACATAAGCTGGAATTAATGTCCAGAGATTTGATGAAAATACAGCTTTAAGCTGAAAGGAAAGAAGGTGTGTGGGCTTCATGAATTTAAGACCGGAAGAAATTAGCTCTGTGATTAAAGAGCAGATTAAAAATTATTCCACGAAGCTGGAGGTATCCGACGTAGGTACCGTTATCCAGGTTGCCGATGGAATTGCCCGTATACATGGTCTTGAAAATGCGATGCAGGGAGAGCTTCTGGAATTCCCTGGAGAAGTATATGGCATGGTGCTTAACCTCGAGGAGGATAACGTAGGTGCGGTATTATTAGGCAGTGCCGGAAATATCAATGAAGGTGATACCGTAAAGACAACAGGACGAGTAGTTGAGGTGCCCGTTGGCGATGCCATGACAGGACGAGTAGTAAATGCACTGGGACAGCCGATTGACGGCAAGGGACCTATTGTAACAGATAAATACCGTCAGGTAGAGAGAGTTGCGTCTGGTGTTATTTCCAGAAAATCCGTAGATACCCCATTACAGACAGGTATAAAGGCGATTGATGCCATGATTCCTATCGGAAGAGGCCAGCGAGAGCTGATTATCGGAGACAGACAGACCGGTAAGACAGCGATAGCGGTTGATACGATTATCAACCAGAAGGGGCAGGGCGTGCACTGTATTTATGTCGCTATCGGCCAGAAGGCTTCTACCGTTGCCAGTATCGTAAAGACTCTGGAAGAGTATGGAGCTATGGATTATACAACAGTAGTTGCATCTACAGCCAGTGAGCTGGCTCCGTTACAGTACATCGCGCCATATGCAGGCTGTGCGATTGGTGAGGAATGGATGGAGAACGGCGAGGATGTTCTCGTTGTTTATGATGATTTAAGCAAGCATGCGGCAGCATATC
>JAGANQ010000052.1 GCA_017624115.1 Lachnospiraceae bacterium | reverse complement strand
TCTCGGATTAGAGGCACCGCATGCCAGCACCACGCTGTCATATTCCTTCAGAAGCTTCGCAGCCTTGATATCTGCACCGATATTGGCGCCTGTCACAAATTCCACTCCCTCTGCCTTCATAAGCTCCACTCTCCGGTCAATCACATGCTTTTCGAGCTTCATATTCGGAATACCATACATCAAAAGTCCGCCAATTCTGTCCTCACGTTCAAATACAGTTACCGAATGTCCGCGCTTATTCAACCGGTCTGCGCAGGCAAGACCCGATGGTCCTGAGCCTACGACAGCGATTTTTTTACCGGTACGGATAGCCGGAGGATTCGGCTTCACATAGCCGTTTGCATACGCATTTTCAATAATCGTCATCTCGTTTTCCTTAATGGAAACCGGACGTCCGTTTAAATTGCAGGTACATGCTGCCTCACACGGTGACGGGCAGACACGGCTGGTAAATTCCGGAAAACTGTTCGTCTTGGCAAGGCGTTTATAAGCCTGCTCGTAATTTCCCGTCCACAATAAATCATTCCATTCAGGAATCAGGTTATTTAACGGGCATCCCGATGCCATGCCGCCAATCATCATTCCAGACTGGCAGAACGGTACGCCGCAGTCCATACAGCGGCCGCCCTGAAGCTGCTGCTTTTCCTTCGGAAGAAGGTTATGAAATTCATTAAAATTCTTTATTCTCTGCTTTGGAGAGACTGTTTCGCTGCTTTCTCTCTCATAATCTAAAAATCCAGTTGGTTTTCCCATTTCCTTCCCCTCCTATCTTCTGGTATTTGCATAAAATGCTTCAATCTGAGCCTGCTCACTGCTTAAGCCTTTTTCTTCCATCTGTACAATCGTATTCATCATGCGCTCATAGTCATGCGGCATAATCTTCTTAAACTTCGGCAGATATTCTCCAAAATTTTCCAGAATCTTCTTGCCCTTTTCAGAATTCGTGTAAGCCACATGCTCCTCAATCATCCCTTTAAGCTCCAGGACATCATACTTGGAAGTCAAATTCTCCAGTGATACCATTTCCTTATTAAGACGTGTATATAAGTCACGATTTTCATCTAACACATAAGCGATACCGCCGCTCATACCTGCGGCAAAGTTCTTACCGGTAGGGCCTAATACAACCACACGGCCTCCTGTCATATATTCACAGCCATGGTCACCGACACCCTCTACAACTGCTGTTGCACCGGAATTTCTGACACAGAAACGCTCTCCTGCCACACCATTGATAAATGCCTTACCGCTGGTTGCACCATAAAGTGCCACGTTACCGATAATGATATTTTCCTCTGCCTTAAACTTCACACCCTTCGGCGGATAGACTACCAGCTTGCCGCCGGATAAGCCCTTTCCGAAATAGTCATTGCTGTCACCGGTAAGCTCCAGTGTAAGACCCTTCGGAATAAATGCCCCGAAGCTCTGTCCGCCGCTGCCCTTACACTTGATTGTATAGGTATCCTCCTCCAGTGTATCCTTGAATCTTCTCGTAATCTCGGAGCCGAAAATAGTACCAAAGGCACGGTCTGTATTGGACACATCAAGCTCAATGCCCCGTTTCTGTCCGGACTCCAGCGCACTCTTTAATTTCTTAACCAGAACAGTCTCATCAAGTGTTTTCTCAAGCTGGAAGTCATATACCTTTTTCTGGTTATATCCTGCAAGCTTCGTGCCGGCATACGGGTTATTGATAATTCTGGATAAATCCAGAACCTGTGCTCCCCTGCAGCTCAGCTTATCATTTATTTTCAGTAAATCTGTTCTTCCCACCAGTTCATCCAGTGTACGTACGCCAAGCTTTGCCATATATTCTCTTAATTCCTGCGCAACAAAGTGCATGAAGTTAATAACATATTCCGGTTTACCCTTGAAACGCTTGCGAAGCTCCGGATTCTG
>JAGANQ010000051.1 GCA_017624115.1 Lachnospiraceae bacterium | reverse complement strand
GGTCAAATTTCCACTCCGGCGTATAGGATTTTGATAATTCTTCTATTTTATTTCTGATATCCCGTGTTGTCCGGGAATCAATTTTATAGTCATCTGTATGTTTCATCCTGCTCCTCTTCCATTGTCACATTTAGATAAAAGGGAAATACAAGATTGTCCCTTGTGTTATCAGCAATAATCCTATAATCAATATTTACTATCAGACAGCCATTCTTCACATTCGGATCAATATCCACCATGACATCAGCAACTCTTGGCTCCTTACTCAAAATGTCCTCCGTGATTTCCCTGGCAACAATATTCAGCATCGTAGCACTTGTATCCATAAAGGTATATGACATCAGTCTGCTTCCAAAGTCGGGACGAACCCAGCGTTCCGTTTTCTGTGTCATAAGAATCAGATACACCGATTCCTTGACACTTATCCTGTCTGTTGATACCATAAATCTGCCTGTTGCCGGATTCACCTGAGGTGGAAACTTCATTCCGGCTCCAAGAAAGCTTTTGTCCGCCATATAGCGTTCCTCCTTTACCCTATCTTAATCGGTGCTCCCTCTACAATTACCACTCCACTTGAGGATGCCTTAAAGGTAGAGGATGCCTCTATGATTGTATTTGCTCCGGAAAGCTTCGCCATACCATCCGTCTTTGCATTCAGGCTCTGGCTTGCCTTTACCTCAAGCTTATTACATTCCACCGATACAGCTCCACTGCTTCCATTCAATGTAATTTCTATGCTGTCTCCTACCTTTATCGTAATTTTTTTCTCACATACAATATTTATGTTGCCCGACTCTGTGAGCATCTCTATTTTATTCTTCTTATCCTTATCACTTAAAATAATCTTATGATTTTCATTATCCAGAATTACCTGATGACTCTGCTTCGCCGTCATAATGGAAATTTTGTCTTTTTCCCCTTCTCCCTCTTTATTGTCCTCAAAAATAATGGTATTCCCATATTTAGTTACAATTTCCTTATACTGGTTATCCTGATCCACCGCCCCGGAGAGAAAACGGTTCGAATCCTTTGGAATGCAGCCGATGACATATGGACGCTCTATATTGCCCTGCTCAAATGCCAGCAGAACCTGATCTCCGACCTCCGGCAAAAAATAATGTCCCCATTTACTTCCGCTTGAAGGCATTGATACGCGTGCCCACTTAAGCTCATTGGCATTCGAATCTCTTACAGGAACAGTAACGCAGACACGTCCCGGCATATTCTTATCATAATTTTTAGCCACAAGTCCCAGCACTACGCCAAGAATTCTGTTATCCCCTGTCTCTGTTTTATTAATCTGTTTCTCTGTTATCCGATCAATCTCATCGTACAAGCCCATTGCCTTCTCCTGCCTTTCCAATCTATCTTCGTACTGTCATCAGATTCCCAGCTTTGAAGCAGCCTCAATACTAGCTGCTTTTCCGCAGATTTTTGTCTTAAAGCCCTCTGCGTCATTTATCACATGGCGCACATTCACCAGATAGAACTGATTTTCCACCGCCTCGCCAAGCTCCATCAGATTGATAAATCTGCCCGGCTTAAGCTCCGGCATGCCGATACATTCCCCATCCAGTGTGCCAAACCGGTACGACATCTCTTCCATAAGAGAATCCACCCTGTATCCTGCCTCTTCCTGTGAAGAAATAGTCGGGTCGATATAGACCATCTCACTCTTCTTTATAAATGGTCTTGCCTTATTTCCCTTGGATATTTTATTGCTGAATTTCTTTTTCGCCTGTATCAGCTTTGCTTTCCCGACATCAAGGCTTCTCGCCTGTATCGTCTCTACCAGTCCCGTAATATCATATTCTACATCAAAGGCACGCAGACAGTTTGAAGCTCCTATATCCATCAGTACCTCTTTGTTTGCCTTCGCTTTTCTGAAAAGTACATAACCACAGTCTGTGAAAAATTCATAATTATACTTTTTCGCCGCTTTTACAACAAACTCATAATCACTCTCGCAGACCATTTCAATTGTGCGGTCTGTTTCCCGGTTAGCAGCCTTCTTCCCTTTGTCGGGAGTGGGGGTAATCTGGATTGCCCTGATAATTGACTTATTCTGAAGCCCTACATAAGCACTCTTCTGAAATATCTCTGAAACCGCATCCCCAAAATTATCTGCCACAAGCTGCTTCGCATAATTATTAGCCATCATAATACCTTTTACATCCATGGCCGTAACCTGTACATATGGAATATCACGGTTATGAACAAAATTTACTTTTGAGATAAATCCTACAAACACCTCCACAGCCTCTGTTCCATAGCCCAGGCTGATTTCTACAGAGGAGCCAAGAAAAATATAGGCTTTTATATCCTCGAACCGAAATTTTGAGCTAATCTTATCAAAGCTGTTATATATGCTGAAAGATGCTACGGATGCCTCAAAACCGCAGGATAAATCCACCTCTATATCAGAAAGCACCAGATTTGCCTTATTCTTCGAAAACTCCTTTCCGTTTACCTTAATCACGGCTATGGGGCTGGAGAAATTTTCGTATTTATTTTTCAAGTCATTAAACACATATGCCGCCATATTCTTTTCTCCCCTGTACCATTAAAAATTCAGATTGATAAGACTTCCTACCTTCTGCAATGCGGACTGGTCATCTACGACTGTATTCTGGTCTGATGTTCCGAACAGCTTGTCAAATGCCTTATCCCAGTACTGTCTCTCTGCCGCTCCGGTTTCTGCCTCTCCCTGACGTATCGTAAGGTCAAGCTGTGCACGAATCGGATTACCTGTCATATTGAACATCGTATAATTTGCAGACACATTCGTCAGCTCTCCATGGAAGGAAAGCTTCCCCCAATAGAAAATCACCTGCCTGGTCGTTGTCTGTGTTACCAGTGACAGGATTCCATCCACCTGCTTCTGTACGGAGTATCCACCTGCTTTTGCGTTTATAACTCCTTGTACAGCGCTTACACCGTCATCTATAGAAAGACGATATTTTTCCCACATAAATGCATCCTTCAGATTAATATCTTCAAAAATAAGCTGTACCGACAGCTGTGTTTTCCCCTGCACATTGACCTGTGTGTACTGATTATCACCGGCATCTCCTACTCCCGGCTGCCGGAGCACTCCTGCTGCAGTAGAAAACCGGAGACTGCTCGGATTGTACTGAACCGCCATGGCATAATACCCATTCGTATCCGCCAGCGCCGATACCTTCTTGAAATCTGCCGTATTTGTATCAATTATCTGATTTAAGCCTGTCATAAGCGTACCTGCCGCACTTCCTCCACTAAGTGCGTTTTGTGCAGCACTCAGCAAGCTGCCTGACGTACTCCCGCCCTGAGAACTGCCGGATGCCGCTGCCGGCTTTTTTACCATCAGAATTGCTTTGGGTACAATCCCCACTAAGGATCCTTTTACACTGTTGACAAAATCTGCTCCAACCGCCATATGCTCCTCCTATATCTGCGGCGTATTCGGCCGAAACGCTGCATTAAACTGGTTCTGCCATTCTCCCATCTGTCCGGATGCAATCGATGGGTCACTTAGTTCTATCTCTAAATCTACCACGGCACGGATGGGACGTCCTGATACACTGAACATTGTGTACTTGGAATCCACTCTTTTTAATACGCCCGTATAATGCAGATTTCCCCAGCAAAAGGTTACCAGTCTGGTATTGCTGTTTCTGAGAGCGGCAATAAAGCCTTCCACCTGAGGCTGTACGGTGTACTCTCTTCCCGCAACAGTGTTCACGATTCCTTTTGCGGCACCGGAAACAATCGATGTCGGGTTCAGCACAAACTTTTCATTCATAAACGCGTCCTGATTATTTACACGGTCAAAAATAAGCTGAACAGACAGATTCATAATTACATCGACTGCCCCGCCGGAAACATTCTCCCCGCTTCCCGACACATCTCTGACGCTTGTACACTCGCTGCTCTGCGCGCTAAGCTTAAGTGTGCTTGGATTAAACTGCACCTTAAACTGCTTTGCTGTATGTGCAGCGCCTGCGCTTGTGGCAAAGCTGTTTATCGCTTCAGAAGAAGTCAGGGCAGCCGCAGCCGCTGCAACACGCTGGCTCATGCCGGCAACTTTGGCAAAGCCTCCAGCCCCGGATGAAACTCCCGGTGCGCTGCTGCTCTGCACATTTGTTTCTCTTTTGCGGTAATCGGTAATTTCTATAATTGCCCGCTCTGCATTTCCCATAATACTGTTAACTGCCTGGGATGCTATTCCTGCTGCCATACCTGTCCCTTCCTTCTGTTATCAGAATCCTCTTCTTTTTCTCTCACTCGCCAGCTTCTTTTCCAGCCGGTTAAATACCTGTTCAGAAATCATTCCCAGCTGCCGTCTGACTCCCTGATTTACCAGTTCAGTAATGTCTTCTGTGTTCTGTATGACTGTCTGCCGGGTTGTCTCCTTCACCTGAGTCTGCGAAATCCGGCTTTCCTCTGTCGTATTCTCTGTTATATCCAAAGCCTGTTCATGCAGTCTGCGCTCTGTCATCAGACTCTGTAAAAGCTCTTCATCAAGCTCTGTTTCTGTATTTTTATAAATCATTTCCTTGCCTGTCCAGGTTTTTCTTAAATCCTGATGGTAACGAACCTCTGTACTTTCTGCAGGTTCCAGCCATTTTTCTGTAAATCTGGACGCTGCGCTTCTTCTCTCCGGCTGCCTGTTAAGTTCTGAAGGAGCAGTTCCCTGCATTACATACATTTCTGTTTCTGCTTCCTCCCACAGCTCCTCCTGCCTAAGCTTTGTCAGTACAAAGTCCTGCTGTATATGTTCAGCCGGATTGTTATAGAAGTATTCCGCTGCCTGCTTCCAGAACTGTGGCTGCTTCATAACAAGCTCCACACGTTCCATAATGCGTTCTGTCTCTTTTAACTGCTGCGCTCCTGTCCCCTGCGCCTTCACAAGCTCCTCACGGATGAACGTTTTCTCCTCCTCAGACAGTACATTCATAAGCTGCTCCTGCTGTTCTTCCCGGTAAGTGAGCAGCTTTTCATATGCTTCCCTGGTTTCTGTCGAAAAAAGACTCTCTATTTTCTGGGCAGCTCTTTTCTCTCCTTTT
>JAGANQ010000050.1 GCA_017624115.1 Lachnospiraceae bacterium | reverse complement strand
ATTAAGGATACTCAGAGCGAGTTCGCATTTATGCGCTTTTATATTGAGTTTGTGAGTTGCCTGCCTTAGAGCGGCTAGGAACTTTGATTGTCTGTTTTTCCCTGAGCGGACATCTGCCCGGGCTTGTCGATTGCATCAAAGACACAAACTTTGCTTTCCAAAGCTCCGGATGCAAGAAACTCTCAAATTTCGTGCTAACCTCTCCAAAGCATATATTTGAAATATACAGGTTTCTCATTTCTCACAACAGCAATTATCACAACTTTACAGCTATATCAGATGCGGCTGCTCCTCTTAGTCTTCCATGATATCAAATTTCAATTCACCTATCGGTGCACCTTTTTTAAGACGCATATATCTGCTATTCTGATATTTCTCCTCATACTCTGACTCTGCCCCCGACTCATATACCACATATACGTCGAAATTATCATCATAATCCTTAAAGCCATTATACCGTGTGAGGTCGCTGACCAGATACGGCAGAAGCTTCTCTATTTCGTTTCTGTCTTCTATTATAACCATCGTTCCCCAGTCCTCGGTTACTTCACCTCTCAGCATCGCATCCCCCTCTTCACTGCACGAGCGCAGCTCAATCCGGGTCACTTTCTCCGGATCAAACTCTTGCGTCATGCTGCTGGTATCTATGCCATGCTCCTTAAGGAACTGCAGCGTCTCTGTACAAGCAGAATAGATACAGCCGTTTCCCAGTCTGGCTATAACATGCCCGCTGCTATCGGCTTCTTCATATTCCCTGATTTCATAACTGACTTCTGCTACCGTGGTACCCTTAAGAATCTGTTCTGCTGTCAGAGACTCGTATTCCCGACGGTAAATCTCCATAAATTCTGCAATCCACTGACGCCCCAGCGCCTGTTCGTCATAATTCATATCCATGACTGTCAGTTCTGTAGCCGCTGATGCGTTTTCCCAGAACGCTCCCATAATGCCGTCCTTGAATTCCTGCTGCGTATATAGCTGCTCAATATATGGCCAGGCTGTTTTCTCCGGCAGCCAGTACCGTCTCGTTATCTCTTTTCCGCTCTTAAGACGGTATCTCACCGCATAGCAAATATATGGACCTTCCCCCTGTATATTATAAATCGCTTTACTGCCCGTACACTCCATTCCCAGCTTTGCCAGCTCATATGCCGTCTTCGTATCTGTCAGCTCCATGTTTGTTAAAATATATGTCTCACCTGACAGATATCCATCTGTTTCAAAATTATTATAATAAATATAATCGGTGCCTGCAGTAATCGCCATGGATTCTACCTTTTCCTCCTGCGGCATATAACGGCCAATTCCATACCAGTCACCTTTAAAGCTGAAAGCTACCAGAAATACAACCACACCTGTTGCCAGAAGCTGTCTTTTATAAGAAAACATTGCTTTAATATCCATCTGGAACAATACTTCGATAAAGCCATGGGACAATACCAGACCAAAAATCAGTCCAAAAATCATCCATGCTGTCATTATGTTCTGGGGAGTACCACCATCCACCAATGCAGAGAAAAAGATTCCACTGCCCAGTGAAAGAGGAATTACCAGCATAATACGATAAATATTCAGTATCTTTTCAAAGGCTATCGATTTTCCTGCTGCCTCCGACGGACGCTTCTTATACAGAATCAGAGCAATCACTCCGGCAATCACAGCCAACACCAGGCACTGGAGCAGATACAGCGCAAAGGCTCCCCCTGTTACATATACCAGCATATGGTTTTGCCATTTTGTAAAATTATCCGCAAAATACGCCATGGACATGATTGGAGAGAAAAATTTTACCTCTCCCAGTATATCAGCATCGGAATACCAGGTTGCCATAAAATATGACAGATAAACCTCCAGCAATCCGCGCAGTGCTACCGCATATGCAAATAATACACCGCCTGTTATCAGACAGTTAATCATATTTCCAGTCAGCATCACCGCTGCCAGCATGAGATTATAGAAAAACACAAAAAACAGGATATTGATTCCGATGGTTATCACTGCCGTTGAAGCCATCTCACCGCTAATCCTTACATGACTTCCAATCATCGGCAGACAGATAAGTATACTTACCAGATATGGTACCAGCCAGACAAGAATCCCGTTCAGGTATACTGCTGCAAACAGCTTTTCTCTCCTTACCGGCATGGAATGATACATATCCACCTTTTTCTTAGAAAACAGCCATGCAAAGCCTGCCACCGCACAGAGAATTGCAAAACCTGCTGCCAATATGCTGTGAAAGCCCATACCAAAGAAGTCACTGAAAATTTCTATATATCCCGACACTCTGTTGCGATTGTCTGCTTCATTCTGCAGCATAATCATCATAGCAAGCGGCATGGAAATAAAATAAGTAAGTATCGTGAGCACAAGAAGCCACATCCGGCGCTTCATATTCTCCCGGCAAAGCTTAAAAAATGATATTTTTGATGTCATAGCCTGCCACCTCCGTTTCACTGATAAAGATTTCCTCCAGAGACAATGGCAGAAGCTCATAGAACAATGGTTCCCTGTCTGCGACTGTCTTCTCTATATGTTCTGCAGAGCCCTTCACAGTAATCGTTATGAGTGAACCTCTCTGCTCTACCTTCATTACCTCAAGAAGCTGCTTCACATACTCCAGATCCCCAGGCTGCTTAAATACACACTGCAGCTTGTGAATATTCAGCTTCATATCATCTAAATCCCTGGATAACAGGATACCGCCGCGATGTAGCAAGCCTACATGATCACAGATATCCTCCAGCTCTCTTAAATTATGGGAAGCCACTACCGGTGTCAGTCCCCTCTCCTCGATATCCTTAATAAATAACGACTTAACCGCCTGTCTCATCACCGGATCAAGTCCGTCAAAGGTCTCGTCACAGAGCAGATACTTCGTATTCGCGCAAATACCCAGAATAACAGAAAGCTGCTTCTTCATGCCCTTGGAAAAGGTGTTAATCTTCCTGCTGCCGCTAAGTCCGAATTTCTCCAACAGCTCCAGAAAACGCATTCCGTCAAAGCCCGGATAGATACTCTGGTAATAGTGCTTCATATCGAGCGGATTAGCATTTGCAAAAAAATACTGCTCATCTGAAATATAAAATATCTGGCTCTTCACCTCCGGTGCTTCATAAACCGGCTTTCCATCCACAAGAATACTTCCCTCATCAGCCTTGAGAATGCCGCATACCATCCGCAGGAATGTACTCTTTCCGGCTCCATTCGTACCTATCAGTCCGAATACCGTTCCCTCCTGAATCGTTGCCGTCAGATTATCTACTGCCTTTATTCCGCCGAAGGATTTACTAATTCCTTTTGCTTCAATCATAGTTTCGCCTCCTCATAATAAGCTGCCAGCCTGGATACCAGACGCTCCTTGCTGACGCCTGCCTCCTTTGCATGTTTTGCCAGACTTCTTGCTTCCTCCTCTATCAGATGCTCTCTGTCCTCTCTCCATTCAGATTCCTTTGCCACGAAATTCCCCCTGCCTTTCACAGTATAGATATATCCCTTCTCTTCCAGCTCTGCATACGACCTCTGAATCGTGTTCGGATTCACAGACAGCTCCAGTGCAAGGCTCCTGACACTCGGCAGCTTACTGTCCGCTTCCAGTGCCCCGCGGATAATCAGATTCTGCAGCTTTTCTGTGACCTGCTCATAAATCGGCCTTTTGTCACGATAGTCCAGAATTATCATAGCTCCTCCTTTCTGCACTCTGCATTCAGTGCATCATATCAGCATTTTGACTCTTTCAACTGTATGATATATCATAAGTGTACTAATTATCTTAATACACTTATAACATAAAAAATATCCCCTGTCAAGCGTAACTTGCAGGGGAATCATTATGCTGACTTAATTATTTCAAAAATCCATTGATAATCTGTGATTCAGCCTCTTCCTCAGTAAGTCCCAGAGTCATCAGCTTTATAATCTGATCTCCGGCAATCTTACCGATAGCCGCCTCATGTATCAGTGCAGCATCCAGATGGTTCGCTGTAATCTCAGGAATCGCGCTTATTTTCGCATCATCCATAATAATTGCATCACACTCACTGTGCCCGCTGCACTTATTATTTCCATTAATCTTTGCAAAAAAGAGCTGCTTTGAGCTGTCCTTTGCCACTGCTCTGGAAATCACATTCGTGCCGGAATTCTCTCCGTTTAAATCTACCTCAAAGCTGGTCTTCGCATACTGCTTTCCATGCGTCATCAGCTTTTCTTTTATGACCAGTGTCGCCCCGTCCGCCAAATCTGCCTTTGTCACACGCTCCGTAGAATCTACTCCGCGTATCTGCACCGTCTCCATCTCCATGTAACTGTTCTCCTCAAGATGAATGACCGTCTGCGGATTCATAATACGCTCTCCGGTTCCTTCACCAGTTCCATAATGCTTTTCCACATAACGCACCCTGGAATTTCTTCCTATATAAAATGTATGGACACCATCATGCTTTGACAGCTTATCACCACCATTATGAATACCGCAGCCAGCCACGATTAACACATCGCAGTCTTCTCCGATATGGAAATCATTATATACCATCTCTGTCAGACCACTCTGGGATAACAGCACCGGAATATGCACGCTTTCCTTCTTCGTTCCGGGTTTGATGATAATATCAATCCCCTGCTTATCCTGCTTCGTCACAATATCAATATTTGCCGTTGTATTACGCTCCACACTGGCACCGTTGGCACGGATATTATAAGCTCCCTGCGTTACGGCATGAAGGTCTGTAATCTGCTCCAGTAAATTCTTCTGTATTGCATCCATATCTTAACCTCGCTTCCGGCGTTCTCACGCCTCTTTCCTCTGCTATTTCTCTTCCTCCTGTGATTCACGGTAAAACCGGCAGCCTCCTGCGGCCTCCAGAAGCTTTGGAAGAATTTCTTCCTTACTTCCCTTTTTCTCCACTCTTCCATCTGCTATGACCACAATTTCATCTGCAATATTCAGAATTCTCTCCTGATGAGAAATAATCAGAATGGAACGTTCCTTCTCCGTGTGCATCTTCTCAAACACACGAATCAGATTATTAAAGCTCCATAAATCAATACCAGCCTCCGGCTCATCAAAAACAGACAGCTTCGTGTCTCTGGCAATAACTGTCGCTATCTCAATTCGTTTCAGCTCTCCGCCGGAAAGGCTTGCGTCTACCTCCCTGTTAATGTAATCTCTTGCACACAGACCAACCTCCGACAGATACTCACAGGCGCCCACGGTTGACAGCTTTGGATTCCCCGATGCCAGTACAATTAAGTCCTTGACTGTAATTCCCTTGAAACGCACCGGCTGCTGGAACGCAAAGCTGATGCCAAGCTTCGCTCTCTCTGTTACAGACATATCCGTGATATCCGTATCATCCAGATAAATCTTACCACCAGTCGGTCTCTCTATGCCGGCAATCACTCTCGCCAGTGTTGATTTTCCGCCGCCATTCGGACCTGTAATGACAATAAACTTCTTATCCTCTATTTCTAAGTTAATATCCCGTAATATTTCCTTTCTTGCATGTTCGCCCTCTACTCCGAACGAAACATTCTGTAGCTTCAGCATATCTTTTCCTCCATCGGTTTGCCTTATTTTTCCATTATAAAATCCCCGGTGTAAAATGTCAACCGATACTGCCTGTATTTTCCTCCTCAGCCTGTCTGAGTGCTTCCTGCTTCATCGCCTTCTTTCTCTTTCCCAGCAATCCACCGATACGCCCCGTCTCCTTTGCAGACAGGCTTTTCCAGCCGTTCTCCAATACCCTGTCTAAGAGTCCCAGCTCTTCGGCAATCTCAAGCTTTAAGCTTTCCTCCGGTGTCAGGTTATTCAAATCAGGTTTATTTTCTTTCTTTGATACTTTCTTTCCCATAAAAAATACTCCTTTCCACAACTTTCCTGTGTACTTGGAGTATCACCAATATTCCCTGCTTTTATTCGGTTTTTCCGATTCCGTACGGGGTATCCTCCACCCGCAGGAAATATCCCTGCTCATGACGGCATGCCGGGCAGATTGGCGGAACACTCTCGCCCTCATAGATATATCCGCAATTCTGGCAAATCCAGACCTCTTTTTTATCAGATTGAAGCAGTCTGTTCTCCTGCATCAGCTTCATATAGTATCCGAAACGGTCTCCATGCGTCTTTTCTACCTGCGCAATCATCTCAAAGGAGGCTGCCACCTTCATAAAGCCTTCCTCTCTTGCCTTGTCAGCAAAGCTCTTATAGACATCATCATGCTCCTCATACTCATTGTGCTGCGCCGCAGAAAGAAGCTCTATGACATCTTCACTGATATTGACCGGATAGCAGCCATCGACACAGATATTTTCTCCGGCAAGCTCCTTGAGATGATTATAGAAAATCTCCGCATGCTCCCTCTCCTGATTTGCCGTATAGGTAAACACCTCCGCTATCACCGGAAGTCCTGCCTCTCTTGCTTTGGAAGCCGCAAAGGTATAGCGGTTTCTCGCCTGACTCTCCCCTGCAAATGCCCGCATAAGATTGTCCTTCGTTACACTGTCTTTCAATTCCATTGTCCTGCCTCCATATATTATATTTTCCTATCCCTACTAGTATATGGAAAAGCAGGAAGTTTATTCATCCAGCAGAAATTCTGCAAATATCCGGTTGCTCACATCGGTTCCCTTCTCTGTGAGGAAAATCCACTCTCCCTGCTTCGCAAGCAGTCCCTGTTCCACAAATCCTTCCACCACACCTGGATAGACCTCGGCAAGCTTTCGGCCAAACAGCTCCCTGAATTCCTCCTCCGATATACCCTTCATACGGCGAAGTCCCAGAAAACAGAATTCTTCCATCTGTGCTGTTTTCGTAAGCCGTTCCTCCTCACAGCGCAGAGCGGTAAGATTTTCACAGCTTTCGCGATATCTTCTGCCGTCATACGGATTGTGAAAACGTATTCCTCCAAGAAGAGAGGACGCCCCCTGACCCATGCCGATATATTCCGCTCCCGACCAGTATTTCAGATTGTGGCGGCTTTCAAAGCCCGGGCGGGCATAGTTTGATATCTCATAGCGTGCATATCCGGCATTCTGCAAAAGCTCCTTCGTCCGGTGATACATCTGCCTCTCTGTATCCTCATCCGGCAGCATAAGCTCCTTCTGCCTGTCATAAAACACTGTTCCCTCTTCAATAATCAGACTATATGCTGAGATATGCTCCGGCTTTAAATCAATGACCTTTTTCAGCGTTTCCTCCCAGGAGCTTTCTGTCTGCTCCGGTATTGCTGACATCAAATCGATACTGATATTTTCAAAGCCAGCTTCCCTCGCATCATAATACGCTCTTAAGAAACGTTCATAATTATGAATTCTGCCAAGCAGTGCAAGCTCTCTGTCCACCGCCGACTGCAGTCCGAAGCTTATACGGTTAATTCCTGCTTTACGCATGGCACAAAGCTTTTCCTTATCCACTGTCTCCGGATTACATTCCATCGTAATCTCTGCTGTCTCTTCTATAATAAAAGCCGTATGCAGCGTTTGCATCAGCTCTTTGATACTATTAGCTGATAAAAGCGACGGTGTTCCTCCTCCGAAGAACACCGTATCTGCCTCATATTCGGCACTTCTGTATGCCAGAATTTCTTTTTTTAAGCAGGCTGCATAAGCCTTCCTGTCCTCCTCTGCGGCAGGCGCCGATAGGAAATCACAGTAATTGCACTTTTTCACACAAAATGGTATATGAAGATACAACCCTTTTTTACTTTTTATCATCTAATTTTAATACGCTCATAAACGCCTGCTGCGGTATCTCTACATTGCCTATCTGGCGCATGCGCTTCTTTCCTTCCTTCTGCTTCTCCAAAAGCTTTCTCTTACGGCTGATATCACCGCTATAGCACTTGGCAAGTACATCCTTTCGCATTGCCTTCACTGTCTCTCTGGCAATCACCTTGCTGCCGATAGCTGCCTGAATCGGAATTTCAAACAGATGTCTCGGAATCTCATCCTTAAGCTTCTCGCACATCTTTCTTCCGCGCTCATAAGCAGTTCCGCTGAACACGATGAAGGACAGAGCATCCACCTCTTCTCTGTTAATCAGAATATCCAGCTTCACCAAATCAGCCTTTGCATATCCCTTCATCTCATAGTCAAAGGAAGCGTATCCTCTGGATCGTGATTTCAGCGCGTCAAAGAAATCATAGATAATTTCATTTAACGGCAGGTCATATTTTAAGAGCGCTCTTGTCTCCTCCATATATTCCATACCATTGTAGATGCCGCGCCGCTCCTGACATAAATCCATGATAGACCCGATGAATTCAGTTGTCACCATAATCTCCGCACTTACCATCGGCTCCTCCATATAGTCAATCTCGGACGG
This sequence comes from Lachnospiraceae bacterium, assembly GCA_017624115.1. Classification (GTDB taxonomy): domain Bacteria; phylum Bacillota; class Clostridia; order Lachnospirales; family Lachnospiraceae; genus RGIG8607. The sequence goes on along the minus strand of JAGANQ010000050.1, from coordinate 30,548 downwards.
ATCCGGCAGATTGGAAGGATTCGTAAGCTCTATCATCTCACCGTTGGTCTTATGCACACGGTAGATTACACCCGGTGCCGTTGTCACGAGATCAAGATTATACTCTCTCTCCAGACGTTCCTGGATAATCTCCAGATGCAGAAGTCCCAGAAATCCGCATCGAAAGCCAAAACCCAGTGCCACTGATGTCTCAGGTTCAAACTGCAGTGATGCATCATTAAGCTGCAGCTTCTCCAGTGCATCACGCAAATCAGGATATTTTGCACCGTCTGCAGGATACATACCACAGTATACCATGGGATTCACCTTCTTATAGCCCGGCAGCGGTTCACTGCACGGATTGTCCGCATCCGTAATCGTATCACCCACTGTCGTGTCCTTTACGTTCTTGATACTTGCAGTCAGATAACCAACCATACCGGCAGAAAGCTCATCGCACGGAATAAACTGCCCGGCTCCGAAGTAGCCGACCTCTACGACATCGCACACTGCTCCGGTTGCCATCATCCTTACCTTCATGCCCTTACGCACACAGCCTTCCTTCACACGGAAGAATACGATAACACCCTTATAGGAATCATATACCGAATCAAAAATCAATGCCTTAAGCGGAGCATCCGGATTGCCTGCCGGTGCAGGAAGCTTCTGTACAATCTGTTCCAGAACATCTTCTACATTCAGCCCTGTTTTGGCTGAAATCTGCGGGGCATCCTGTGCCTCCAGTCCGATTACGTCCTCTATCTCATCAATCACACGCTGTGGCTCCGCACTCGGAAGGTCAATTTTATTGATAACCGGCAGTACCTCCAAATCGTGATCCAGAGCCAGATATACATTCGCCAGCGTCTGTGCCTCAATGCCCTGTGCCGCATCGACCACCAGCACGGCGCCGTCACAGGCTGCCAGGCTCCTGGACACCTCATAATTAAAATCGACATGTCCGGGAGTATCAATCAGATTGAAGATATATTCTTCCCCATTCTTCGCTTTATATACAGTACGCACCGCCTGTGCCTTAATTGTAATGCCTCTCTCTCGTTCCAGTTCCATGTTATCCAGAACCTGTGCCTGCATCTCACGCTCGGTCAAGAGACCCGTCTTTTCAATAATACGGTCTGCCAGAGTAGATTTTCCATGATCGATATGGGCAATAATACAAAAATTTCTGATTCTGCTCTGTTCCATCTATTTCCTCCTTATATATGCCATAATACCGGGATCAAAAGGTCATGCGTTTCAGCCTTTTACCTATGGTTATATCATATTTGCGACTTTCTGTCTACGAATCTTTCAAAATCCTGTGTATTTACAGTCTTTTTTCACACTTTCCGTATTTTGCTCAAATTGTAGCGCAAATACAATATCTAGTACTTTAGTGAATTTTATCTCACTAGATATAGACATATTCTGTTTGAAGTGCTATAATGATTTTCGTCAGGTGTTCACCAAAGGGCAGTTATACCGCTCTTTTTAAATTTACATATTTACACACGTATCAGATGTATTAGGAGGAAGGATTTTTAATGAAAGTTATCAAGCGTAATGGCAGAGAGGTCCCCTATGACAGGGAAAAAATTATAACTGCTATACAGAAGGCAAACAAGGAGCTGCCACGTGCTGAAAAAATATCAGATGATAAAATCGAAGAGATTCTTGCTGATGTTGAAAACCGCAGTCGTGATACCATGTATGTCGAGGAAATTCAAGACATTATTGAGCAGAGGTTAATGGATGACAAGAAGTTTATTCTTGCCAAAAAGTATATTATTTACCGTTACACCAGAGAGCTGGTTCGTAAGGCAAATACGACTGATGAGTCCATTATGAATCTGATTCAGAACCGCAACAAGGACGTAGCAGAAGAAAATTCCAATAAGAATGCGGCAATCGCCTCTACCCAGAGAGACTTGATTGCCGGAGAGGTATCCAAAGATTTAACAAAGCGTATTCTTCTTCCTGAACATATTTCCAAAGCACATGAAGAAGGCATCCTTCATTTCCATGATGCCGACTATTTTCTGCAGTCTATCTTCAACTGCTGCCTCATTAACATCAGTGATATGCTGGAAAACGGCACAGTGATGAACGGCAAGCTGATTGAGAGTCCGAAGAGCTTTCAGGTAGCCTGCACTGTTATGACACAGATTATATCTGCCGTAGCAAGCAGCCAGTATGGCGGTCAGTCTGTTGACGTGCGCCATCTCGGCAAATATCTTCGCTACAGCCGCAATAAATACCGCAGCCATTTTAAAGAAGAATTCGGTGATTCTATTTCCGATGAAGTACTGGAAAAGCTTGTAGCTGACCGTCTGCGCGACGAGCTGCGCTCCGGTGTACAGACTATCCAGTATCAGATTAATACGCTGATGACGACAAACGGTCAATCACCTTTCGTTACTTTGTTCTTAAATCTGGACAAGGATGATGAATATCTGGAAGAAAACGCTATGATTATCGAAGAAATCCTGCGTCAGCGTCTCGAGGGCATCAAGAACGAAAAGGGTGTCTATGTAACACCGGCTTTCCCGAAGCTTGTTTATGTTCTGGATGAGCATAACTGCTTAAAGGGCGGCAAGTATGACTACATCACAAAACTGGCAGTAAAATGCTCTGCCAAGCGTTTATATCCTGATTACATTTCCGCCAAGAAGATGCGCGAGAACTATGAAGGAAATGTCTTTAGTCCTATGGGATGCCGCAGCTTTCTGACACCATGGAAGGATGAAAATGGCAATTATAAATTCGAAGGACGGTTCAATCAGGGTGTTGTCAGTCTGAATCTTCCCCAGATTGGTATTCTTGCCAAAGGCGACGAGACTACTTTCTGGAAGCTGATGGATGAACGTCTGCAGCTCTGCTATGAGGCTCTGATGTGCAGACATTATGCACTGGAGGGAACTCTCTCCGATGTCAGTCCGATTCACTGGCAGTATGGTGCCATCGCACGTTTAAAGAAGGGCGAAACGATTGATAAGCTGTTACATGACGGGTATTCCACAATTTCTCTTGGCTATATCGGACTCTACGAAGTAACCAAGCTTATGACCGGCGTCAGCCATACCGACCCGAAGGGTACAGATTTTGCACTCCGTGTTATGCGTCATATGCGTGCAGCCACAGACCGCTGGAAAAAGGAAACCGGTATCGGCTTCGGTTTGTACGGAAGCCCGGCAGAATCTCTCTGCTACCGTTTTGCAAGAATTGACCAGAAGCGTTTCGGCGATATCCCGGACATTACCGATAAGGGTTATTATACCAACTCCTATCATGTAGATGTAAGAGAAAAGATTGATGCTTTCAGCAAGTTTGAGTTTGAGAGCCAGTTCCAGTCTATTTCCTCCGGCGGTGCTATCTCCTATGTAGAGATTCCGAATATGCGGCACAATCTGGCAGCTCTGGAAGAGGTGGTAAAATATATTTACGACCATATCCAGTATGCCGAATTTAATACAAAATCGGATTACTGCCATGTATGTGGCTTTGACGGTGAAATCATCATCAATGACAATCTGGAATGGGAATGCCCGAACTGTCACAACAAGGATCACAGCAAAATGAACGTCACCAGACGTACATGCGGATATCTCGGAGAGAATTTCTGGAATGTAGGTAAAACCAAAGAAATCAAAGCCCGGGTTCTGCACTTATGATTTCATAAAAAATTACCCCGGCGCCGGACAGGTTATCTGTCTGGCGCCAGAATATGAGGAGCATATGAACTACGCAGATATTAAACAGTACGATATTGCCAATGGCACAGGTGTACGCGTTTCCTTATTTGTCAGCGGCTGTACACACCACTGCAAAAACTGCTTCAATCAGGAAGCCTGGGATTTCCATTACGGAAAAGAGTTTACCTCTGATACCATTCATACGATTATCGAATATCTTAAGCCCTCTTATGTTGCAGGCTTAAGCTTACTTGGCGGTGAACCGTTTGAGCATGTGAATCAGCTTGGTCTTCTCCCTCTTCTAAGAGAGGTTCGCCGTATTTATCCTGATAAGAATATCTGGTGCTGGTCAGGTTATCTTTTTGACCGGGATATTGTCGGCACGATGTGTCAAAAATGGGAAGAAACCAAAGAAATGCTTTCTTATATTGATGTTCTGGTAGACGGTGAGTTTATCGAGGAACAGAAAAACGCTAATTTAATCTTTCGTGGTTCTGCCAACCAGCGTTCTATTCTGGTTCAGGAATCTTTAAAAACCGGTTCCCTTGTCCTCTGGACACCACCGGATTAGTTGTTGTTAAAAAAATTGAGACACTGTGATATTCACGATGTCTCTTTCTTTATGTAACTGTTCTGATTATTCCGTACAATACTAATTTCAGGAGGATATTATGTTAAAAGGACCTATTCGTATCAAAAGGCTCAGTGAGCATGCCGTAATTCCTACCTACGGCACAGAATTCTCCGCAGGCGCTGACCTTTATGCCTGCATCACAGAAAGCATCACTCTGGCTCCTGGTGAAACCAGACTTATCCACACAGGTCTTGCCATGGAAATTCCTGTCGGATATGCCGGACTCGTTTATGCGAGAAGCAGTCTTGCTGTAAAACGCGGACTTGCTCCTGCCAACAAAGTCAGTGTAATTGATTCTGATTACCGCGGAGAGCTTATGATTCCGCTCCACAATCATTCTTCCATTGACCAGACCATAGAGCCGGCAGAGCGAATTGCCCAGATTATTTTCACCCCGTATTATTCTGCATGCTTTGAAGAGACAGAAGCTTTAGATGATACTGCCCGTGGTACAGGAGGCTTTGGCTCCACTGGAAAATATTAACGTACATGTAAGGAGGACTTATGAGACATTTATTAAACCCACTGGATTTTTCTGTAGAAGAGCTTGACGAGCTGATGGATGTCGCTCTTGATATCAGTAAAAATCCCCAGAAATACGCAGAATGCTGTAAAGGCAAAAAAATCGCAACTCTTTTCTATGAGCCAAGCACAAGAACCCGTTTAAGCTTCGAAGCCGCTATGCTGAATCTGGGCGGAAGCGTTCTGGGCTTCTCTTCTGCTGCTTCCAGCTCTGCTGCCAAAGGAGAAAGCGTTGCCGATACCATCCGTATGGTTTCCTGCTATGCCGATATCTGCGCGATGCGCCATCCAAAGGAGGGTGCTCCGCTTGTTGCATCCCTCAATTCCTCCATTCCGGTCATTAACGCCGGAGACGGCGGTCATCAGCATCCGACGCAGACACTCACAGACCTTATGACAATCCGTTCCCTGAAGGGACGTCTCAACAATATCACGATTGGTCTGTGCGGTGACCTGAAATTCGGCCGTACGGTTCACTCATTGATTAACGCACTCGTCCGTTATGATAATGTCCGCTTTATCCTGATTTCTCCGAATGAGCTTCGTGTTCCTGATTATATCCGTCAGGAGGTTCTGACCGGGAACCACGCAGAATTCAAGGAGGTTACCCAGTTAGAGGATGTTATGCCTGAGCTGGACATCCTTTACATGACCCGTGTGCAGAGAGAGCGTTTCTTCAATGAAGAGGAATATATCCGCATGAAGGACTGCTATATCTTAGATGCTAAAAAGATGGAGCTTGCCAAGCCTGACATGCTGGTTCTGCATCCGCTCCCGCGTGTCAATGAAATCTCCGTAGAGGTAGATAAGGACCCGCGTGCCGTTTATTTTAAGCAGGTACAGTTCGGCGTCTACATCCGCATGGCATTGATTCTTAAGCTATTGGAAATACAGGTTTAGAAGGAGGGCATTATGTTAAACGTTGGAAAATTAAATGAAGGTGTTGTTCTCGACCATATCAAAGCCGGAAAGGCTATGGATATCTACCGCGATTTAAAGCTTGATAAAATTGATAACTGCGTTGCTATCATCAAGAATGCCCGCAGTGATAAAATGGGAAAAAAGGACATCATTAAAATTGAAACCTCAATTGACAGTATTGATTTGGATATTCTGGGCTTTATTGACCACAATATTACTGTAAATATTATTAAGGACGGCGAAATTGTAGGCAAGAAAAATCTGACGCTTCCAAAGAAAATCGTCAATGTCATTAAATGTAAAAATCCCCGCTGCATCACCTCTATCGAGCAGGAGCTGGAGCAGGTATTTGTTCTTACTAATGAAGAAGACGCCGTCTATCGCTGTATGTACTGCGAAGAAAAATACAGTTAAGGAGTAATCCCATGAAATATCAGATGCTGGTGCTGGATATTGACGGCACACTCACCACCTCAGAAAAAAAGATTTCCCCTGCCACGCATAAGGCTCTGCTTAAGCTGCAGAAGGACGGCGTCTATGTCGTACTTGCATCAGGACGCCCGACTGCCGGAATTCTGCCTTATGCCAGGGAGCTTCAGCTGGAGGATTATGGAAATTATATTCTCTCCTTTAACGGAGCCAGAATCCTTAATCTGAGAACAAATGAAATCATCTATGATAAGACGCTTCCGGCAGATGCCATTCCCATCCTGTATGAAGAAGCGCTTGCTTCCCACACCGGACTTATCAGCTATGAAGGAAATGATGCTATCGCCGCTACGGAAATTGACCATTATATGGAATACGAAGCACGCATCAACCGCATCGCTATCAGAAGGGTTGAGAACTTTCCTTCTTATGTTACGTTCCCGGTCAATAAGTGCCTGATGACCGGCGAACCAGAACACCTTGTTTCTGTTGAGAAACGTCTGAAGGAACGTTTTCACGGATTGCTCAATATCTACCGCTCCGAACCTTATTTTCTGGAAATCATGCCGCAGAATATCGACAAGGCAGCATCTTTGCAAAAGCTGTTAAGCTCTCTCGGGCTTACTCAGAATCAGATGATTTGCTGCGGTGATGGCTATAACGATGTTTCCATGATAGAATTCGCCGGAGTCGGCGTTGCCATGGCAAATGCACAGGAAATTGTAAAGCAGTCCGCCGATTTCATCACTGGTTCCAATAATGAGGATGGAATTGTGGCGGTCATAGAAAAGTTTTTCTGAAAAAATGGGTGCTGCATCGATACGCAGCACCCATATATCTGTTTCCTGCAGCTCTCACTTCAAAATTATCGACAAAAATTCCAGAAACCCTTCCGTATCCTCTTCCCGGTACAAAATCTCTCTTGTGAGCACCGGATAATCCGTAATGATGTTATCCACGCCCAGATGCTTAAGGCGCTCCAGCTCCTGCTTGGAATTTACAGTCCAGGCATGGATTTCCCGTCCGTTTTCATGGATTAGAGCCATGTTCTTCTCATCCAGCAGCACAGAATTCACACTTAAGAAATCCACCGCATCATCCTTATAGAACTCTCCATACGCTGTAGACAGAATATATCCGGTCTTTAAATCCTCATCCAGCTCCTTTACTCTTTTTAAAAAGCTCATACTGCTGGAGGTAAACACACACTGATTTTCCATATCGTACTCCCTAATCAGCTCTACTACCTTGTCCGGCAGCTCCGGATCATGTCCATTGCTTTTTAGCTCTATATTGAGATTGATTTGATCCCTGCAGCACTCCAGCACCTCACGAAGCGTCGGGACCTCCGTTTCCTCATAATCCTTCATGTAGGCTGCCGCATTCAGAAGCTTCACCTGTGAAAGCGTCATATTCCATGGATTTTTGCTTACGCCGCAGGTTCTCTTAAAGCTCTTATCATGCAGAAGAATCACTTCACCGTCCATCGTCTCCTGCACGTCAATTTCCACATAATCTGCCATCTGTTCAATCGCAAGCTCAATGGCTGCCAGCGTATTCTCAGGTGCTTCCACGGAGCTTCCGCGATGCGCCGTTATCTCTGTCTCCACCAGAGCCTCCTTCGCAAAGCGGATGCCATTCTCCACTGTATCATATAAAAAACATCCAAAGAAAAACACCATCATGATTGCAAGCACCGTCCATGTTTTTCTGCTTCTGTAGTCCTCTTCCCTGTCCTCGTCAGGAATCAGCAGCTCCGGCGCCATTCCGGTCTTATCTCTTCCGGTATAATAAATTCCTGTGAGAAGCGCCATGTTAAGTATCATATTTACACTCGACGCTGTGAACAGGCTCCCTATCTCCAGCCACTCATAAGCAGTAAGCAGAAGTGCCAGGGTAATGGACTTACTGACAAAATGATAGATAATCAGTGCAGCCAGAAATCCCAGTACAAGCAATGCCAAACGCAGAACAAGATACATTCCCACATTCAGAAAAAATATATGCAGCACCGCACTGAACGCATTGCGTGATATCAGATACCAGCTCTTCCTCCACGCTTCTCTTCCGCTTTCGTGATTCAGCAGTCCAAAATGCATCGTATATAAGCCTGGCAGAACCACAGCAACAGCCAGCACGGCAAGTAACAGAATCAGCGCGCTTCCCCACGTGCTCTGTCCCAGATTTTTTATCCAGTCTCCGATTTGCTTAATATGCGACAAGCCCTTTGAAAGCACCGGATAATGAACAATCACTATCATCAGCAGGTTAATGCTGACAATATAAAAATTTCCCTTTTTCAGGTAATAGCTGCATTTTTTTATTCCGCGAATAAAAATATAATGCGCCGGCAGTTTTTCACAACGCTCTGATGCCTGAAAGGCTGCCAGCAGGGCAGCCGATTCAACGACAAGAATCGCCACCCCCACGACAGTCATCACCAGTAATACAAGCAGTGTCAATGGTCTTATGAGAAAAAGTCCGATATTCTTTGCCGTGAGATAGCTATAGCCCGAATACTTTATCGCCAGAGAAATACCTCTTGTTGCCATAGAAAGAAAGATAACTCCTGTAATAAGGCGGTATAACACCTCAAACAAAAGAATTTCCTTAAAATTAAATTTGAGAATTTGTATTGTTCTTTTAATTGTCTTTGCCATATCTGCTTTCAAAAAGACTGCTGCAAATTCAACTGGATTTTGCAGCAGCCCCGATTTTAAACATTAAACTGCATGTCTGCCTGCACAGGCATCACATGTCTGAAAATCGATTGAAATGACTTTCATTGTAATATGAGCAGGACTATAAGCCGGGTTATGTTTTTGATGGTCATCTATCTAGTCCCGCTGTTGCCAGCAGGCTCAAGCAACCTACCCGAAAGCACGACGGGCAGCCGTATCGCTTTCTGTTCGGTCTTGCTTCGAATGGGGTTTACATGTGCCCCTGCTGTTACCAACAGGGCGGTAGTCTCTTGCACTGCCTTTCCACCCTTACCAAATGAAACAGCAAACAGGTTTGCTGTTTCATCGGCGGTTTATTTCTGTTGCACTAGCCTTGGAGTCACCTCCACCGGACGTTATCCGGCATTCTGCCCTGTGAAGCCCGGACTTTCCTCACCTGCTGCCTTTCGGCATTGCAGCCGCGACCATCTGTCCTACTCATTTTTTTATTTTAACACGAAATCATTTTCTTGTAAATAGAACTTCCTGTTCTTTCTGTACTACCTGCTTATAAGGCAGCCTTGATACATGATGTGACAATAACTGCCAGAACTGCACCAATAGAAGAACCAACCAGATTTACGATAAGCTGATAGCTCCAGTCTACCTTTTCCTTTCCCTTATTCGGAATCGGCAGGATAGTAAACCAAATGCTGCTGAATACAGAACGCATGGCATTCATGCTGAAGCCTGTGCTGTTAAGTGTAAGCGCCAGAAATGCAACTGCGCCAAAGCCTACCAATCCTACTACCAGCGCCTGATTGCTTGCTGTCAGACTTCCTACTCCTGCAATCCCCATAAATACCAGGAACAGGAATACAAATGTAGCAATAACCTCCTGTATAAAATTAAGCGGTACATTCTTCTCTACCGGATATGCAGAAAAAATGCCTCTCTTTGGTGCATCGCCGGATGCCTTGAAGGAATCCCAGAAGAAAATCATACATATAGCTACCGCCGCGCCTGCTGCCAGAAATTCCATCAGCAGGTACAATACTGCTTCACCGATTGGCAGGCCGCCCCAGATGATACTTCCGAGCACAACACCCGGATTCAGGAATGCCGGACCACCCATAATCGCTGCAACAGCCAGTCCAAAGCCTACTGCCAGACTCCATGCAACTACAAGCTCAATGTAGTTCAGCGCAGATACCAGCGTCTTCTTGAGAGAAATATTACACATATAAGCATATCCTCCCAGAAGAAAAACCAAACTTCCCATAAATTCTGCTAAATACTTCATTACTTAGCCCCCTTCGTACTTTTTCTGAAGGTCATCGACCTTCTCATTCGTTTTTCCTACAGACTTCTCTGTTATAGTCATAATACCATATTTTGCACAATAACGAAACTGTTTTTTTCACAAATATATGCTATTTATACACTTTTCATTCAAGACTACTTGCAACCTTACGGCATTTCCTTTATACTAGTTACAATCAGAACATGACAGGAGGATTTTCCTTTATGATGAAACAGGAATCTATCGAAAACTTTCTTTCTGACCTGGCCTCCAAAGCCCCTGTACCGGGCGGCGGCGGTGCAAGCGCGCTCGGCGGCGCCGTTGGCTCCGCACTTGGCAGCATGGTCGGAAATCTTACCCTCGGCAAAAAGAAATATTCCGAATATGAACCGGACATTCTCGTTATTCTGGATAAGCTGTCACAAAACCAGCAGGAGCTTCTGGAACTGATGGACAAGGATGCCGAAGCCTTTGAACCACTCTCCCGTGCCTACTCCCTTCCGAAAAATACCGAAGAAGAGCTGGCACATAAGGAGGCTGTCCTGGAGGAAGCCCTGCTTTCTGCATCCCTCGTTCCTCTGGAAATCATGCGCAAGACTGTCGAGGCCCTGCTTTTGCAGGAGGAGCTTTCCAAAAAGGGAACCCGCATGGCAATCAGCGATGTGGCTGTCGGTGTCCAGTTTCTCCGCGCTGCACTGCTCGGCGCCTCTATGAATGTTTATATCAACACCAAAAGCATGAAGAACAGAGCAGAAGCCGACCGACTTAACGATGAAGCAGACAGGCTTATCGAAACAGGACGCACACTTGCCGATACAATTTTTGAGCAAATCTGCCATACACTGCGCTAAACAACGGAAAGGAGTTTCAAGATGAAAATAATAAAAGGTGCTGATGTTGTATCAGCCATGAATAATACTATGAAGCAGGAGCTTTCCGCCTCCTCTTACATCCCTCACCTCGCTATCATCCGCGTAGGAGAAAAGCCGGATGATATGTCCTATGAAAGAGGTGCCACTAAACGCATGAGCACCATTGGGCTTCGCTGTGACTCTTATGTATTTGATGCAGGCATTACAAATGATGAATTCGTGAAAGAATTTCAGAAAATCAATACCGATTCTGACATTGACGGTATTCTTCTGCTTCGCCCGCTGCCAAAGCATATTGACGAAACGGCTATAGAAAAAATGATTGACCCGGCAAAGGATGTGGACGGAATCAGCCCATACAATATGTCAAAGGTCTTTGCCGGAGATGAAAGCGGCTTCGCTCCATGCACTGCAGAGGCTGTCATTGAGATGCTTGATTATGCCGGTATCTCCCTTTGCGGTAAGCGTGTAACTATCGTAGGCAGAAGTCTGGTTGTCGGCAAGCCGCTTGCCATGCTCTGCATGAAGCGCAATGCTACAGTTACCGTATGCCACACGAAAACCATAAATATGCCGGAGACCTGCAAGCAGGCAGAAATCCTTATTGCCTGCGCCGGACGTGCAAAAATGCTTGACAGCTCATATGTAGGCTCTCATGCTATTGTCATCGATGTCGGTATCAATGTGGATGAAAATAATAAGCTCTGCGGAGATGTCAATTTTGACGATATCCAGAGCACTGCCTCCATGGCTACACCTGTGCCTGGCGGTGTCGGTACCGTGACAACCTCCGTACTTGCCAAGCATGTTATACAGGCAGCACGCAGAGCCGGAAAGTAAAGTACCTCGCAGAAGCAGCATACAGAAAGTCTTCTCACTTCACACATGGTTTTCCAGAAAGTAAACCCGTGTGAAGCTGAGAAGACTTTTTCTGTCAGCTTCTACTGAATATAATCCAATGGGTCTATCGCTGTTTCTCCATTCATCATCTTCAGATACAGATGGCTTCCCTCTGTCACGAAGTATTTGCTCGGCTCACTGATATATCCAATGATTTCTCCTGCCTTCACTTCCTCACCATCGGTAACCTCCAGCGCTTTCAACTGTCCATACTGTAGCGTATAGTCATTTCCCAGCTCCATTATCACATAATTTCCAATTTCCTCATTCGAAGAAATTTCTGTGACAACACCGTCTGCTGCCGCAAATACCGGTGTATTTATCTCTCCCTGAATGAGAATGGCCGGGTTATACTTGTACTGCTGCAGAGTAGCAAAATATACTGTCGCATCCATGCTGAAATCCAGAATTACATTTCCCTCAACCGGCCATGCCAGTTTGGAATCCTCATAAAAGGAAAGCTTCATCGGTGTGACATCTACCGCCTTTGATACCTCGCTTTCCGGCTCTGGCTCATCCACACTGTCTGTCTTTGGCTCATCCGTCGCATCCATCAGATTTGTCACATCCGGAACGGAAGCGGATTCTCCTTCTGCCAAAACTGCATCACCCGGATAGGTTTCCCCCATTGCCACCTGCTTCGTCTCTTCCTCTGCCTTTGTCGTCGTTTCCTTCTCTGCCTGCTGTCTGGTTTCCTGTTCCGAAACAGTTGTCTCGCTTTCCAGCTCTGCCAGAAGCTTTGGTGCTGTATCCTTTTCCTCCTTTGCCATATTCACTGCTACAATGCCTGCCACTGCAAAGATTGACAAGAGCAGTAATAATAAAAACGCTTTTTCCTTAATAAATGTAGAAAATTTATTTCTTCTCACCTCAATCACCTCGATAATAGTCTTACCGAAGTTTCTTTCCTTATTCACCAGAAACCGTAATATTTGTATAATAATAGGTCAAAATCTCCCGGTAATTTTTGCCTTCTTCTGCCATCCGTGCTGCACCGTACAGGCTTAAACCGATTCCATGTCCCAGTCCCTTCGTCATAATGCGGATGTTTCCCTCATATGCTTCAAAACGGAATGCTGTCGAAGGAAGACTAAATGCCTCCTGTATCTTTACCGCCTTTATCTCTGTTTCCTGCCATACCACACTCTGCACATAGTCGCCCTCTCTCATATGAAAAGTTATCTGCGACATCAGTTCCTCTGCTGTTGTTCCTGTTTTCCAGAAAATATCCTCCTTCGCGTCTGCTGCCTTAAGAAGTCCTGATACAAATTCCTCCACCGGCACTGTCAGGAGTGAAAGATAATTTTTTGCCTGAATATCCTGACTGCTGTCAACCGCTTTTAAATACGGATAACCATTAAGACTGTTCGTCGTTCCTGCACTTACCTGGTGAAAATATGGCTCTATCAGTTTTCCGTCATAGCTTGCGAGCTCCCCTCTGGTTGCATTCACCGCCCTCTGGTAACGGGAATAGGTATGTAAAAATTGCTCTCCGAAGGCAACCTCCATTTCTTCCATGCTGCATCTGGATATCGTAAGCTGTTCTTCTTTGATTTCGCTGTCTTCGCCCATCTGCCCTATCACATAGGTGCGAAGCAGCACCGCCATCGTTTTATATGCCTCATCCTCATAATCAGGCGGCATATAATAGGCCACCGCTCCCGTAAGATACTCCTCCAGCGGAATCTTCTCCTGTCCGCTGATAATATAGCATTTCTCTGATTCTGCGCTGCGTTCCGCTATTCCTCCTGCACTGTTCATAAAACGTGTCGTGAACACCGGAATCAGTATCACAAGCAGAAGGAAAAAAACTCCTCTGTTTAGCTTCTTATTCATCTATCAACCTCCACTCAGCGTTTTATGCAGTATAACTGCCAATGGCTCCATGGCATTTTTAGCCTCCTGCAGGGTGTTCGTCTGTGCCCCCGCCTCAATCAGAAGCGACCTCGCCCTAAAGTGCATATTATATCGATATGCTTTAATCATAATTCTTCTGGTAAAATCGGGATAATATGCCTCTGCCTTGAGCTGCATCTTAAGACTGAATGCCAGATTATCTTCTATGTATGGATTGGCGAGATAGGGAATGTCCCCCTGCAGAGTAGTCTTACTGATGCCATTTACAAACATGATTTGCGCCGTCGGCTTTCCGTTTATCTCTGTCACAAGATGCACACCGTCATCGACACCATCACGATGTAAATCTATCACAACCTCAATCGACGGATATTCCTTAAGTAACGCCTCTACCCCTTCCGCTGCGCAATTATATGCCTCATTTCTGTCCAAGACCCCACCCACCATATCATACGCAGTTCTGTCATGGTAAACCGAATATCCATACTGCTCCGTCAGAAGCTGTGCCAGATAATCACCCACGCCTGTAATGGTATCTTCTACAGCGCCAGGTCTGGAATCCATAAACTCCTCCTGCGAATGCGTATGATAAATCAAAATCTGAGGTTCTCCAAATCCCTGCGTTATCGTCAAATCCTTTCCCAGCAATACACCTGCATCTAATTCACTGCTGGTAATTGTCGTTATCTCACTGACCGCATAAAAATTCTGTATCAGAAAATCATAATCCTGAAGCTTGGCAAGCGGATACTCTGTCCCTACTATCTGCGGAGAAAATATATCCGCAGATAATGGAATATTATCTGCCACAACCACAGTCTGTTCCTGCGAAGCTTCTGTACCCGGCTCCGGTATTTCCGATACCCCAGCGGTATCCGTCCGCATATTTTCCGTTTCTGCCATATAAACATCCGTTGCTTCTTCCCTGTCCTCCTCTGCATAGCTGTTCTCCATATAAAACGGATCCTGCAGACTGCTGTCACCTGCATTTTTTTTTGCAGCGTACTCCCACACCGGTGCGGCATTTCGCACAGAGCGCATCAGAAATTCCGCCAACGTCTCACTTTTTTCCTCCATAACATAAGCAGAAGCCGGAGCTGTTGTCTGAAAAACAGCTCCGGTAACAGAATATGAAACAGCCTTCCACCATTTATTTCCCACATCCGAAAATCCATGCACCACTATTCTGATTCCTGTCAGCAAAATAAAAGACCATGCCAGCCCATATATTAATTTCCGAATCCATCGTGTTTTTTTCATTATCGCTTTCTGCACACCTTTCTGTATTTAAGTATATTCGTCTGACCTTTAATTCAGTACCGTGTGCCCGAAAAAGCCATATTGATTGCCTCTGAAATGGTATAGCTGATTCGCTTTACAGTCTCATCTATATCCTTCGGCGTCACAAAAAGATTCTTAAGTCTCTCATCCAGCATTCCGTGTATCAGCTTTCTCTTCTCTGTCTCCTCCATTGTGTCAAGTAATTGCCCCATCGCATCTCCCACAATCGTTGCCGCATCCACAACAGTCGGCACACCTATCGCCAGCACAGGAACACCCAGACTTTCTTCTGTAAGTCCATGGCGGTGATTTCCCACACCGGAACCGGGGTGAATTCCCGTGTCTGCTATCTGTATCGTAGCATTGAGTCTTCTGGTACTTCTGGCGGCAAGTGCATCAATCGCTATTACCGCTGTAGGCCTTGTTTCATTGACAATGCCTTTTACAATTTCCGCTGTCTCCATACCAGTCTGCGCCATGACACCGGGAACAATCGCACTGATTGTCTGTCCCTTCGGCTCCAGATGCCTGGTTATACAAAGATTGCCCACCGCCAACGGTCCCAGCGCATCCGGCGTCACCTCCTTATTTCCAAGACCTACCACAAGAAGTGACTGTCTCTGCTCCTTTGATAACAATTTTTTTATCTGCCTGGCAAGTTCCGTGGATATTTCCCTGTGATAGCCCTCATCCTCATACAAAAGTGCCGGGGATTCCAAAGTGATATACGTTCCCTTCGGCTTTCCGACTGCCTGCTCTGCCTCTTCATTCGTAATCCTCACGCAGGTAATGCGGATGTCTGTTTTTTTCTGATACTCTTCCTCAATCAGAATCCCGTTCTCCTGCTGCCCTGTGGTTTTCAGGCTCTCACTTGCCTCCAGTGCAAGGTCTGTCCTGCCTTCATAGCTTTTATTCTCTTCCATCATAATCACTCCTGTTTCATATTAAAAACACTCTCTGTTTCTATGTATTTTCTTCATAAAAATATAAAATATGTATTGACAAATATCTCTGTTCTGACTATAATATCTAGGTGTGTAACATTAGGACGTCCGTGTCCGGCTCTAATGCGAAACATCAGACAAATAATAAAATCATTGGAGGTGTACGGATTGGCTAACATTAAATCTGCTAAGAAGAGAATTTTAGTAATTGACAAGAAAACTGCTAGAAATAAGGCAATTAAGTCTAAGGTTAAGACTTATATCAAGAAGGTAGATGCTTTTATCGCTGCTGGTGACAAGGCTGCTGCACAGGAAGCTTTAAGAGCTGCTTCTGCTGAAATCAACAAGGCTGCTTCTAAGGGAGTTTATCACAAAAATACGGCTGCAAGAAAAATTTCCCGTTTAGCACTTGCTGTTAATAAGATTGCTTAATTCAAGACAGAGCATATAAATAAACCATGGAGCTGACCCACTCCATGGTTCTTTTTATGTGCATATAACGAATAAAGAAGACGGTCATATTCAATATGCTGAAAATGCGGATAGTTATTATTATAAGAATTTATAATAATAACTATCCGCTTTTCAGCCCAGTTAAATATGACCGGCTTTTTATTTCGTTACATGCACATCCAGCTGGTTAAACGGTATCTCAATACCATTCTCATCAAAGGTAAGCTTCACCTGCTCAAGAATCGCCCATTTCTCCGTCCAGTAATCCGCTGCATTGACCCAGCTTCTAAAACCGATATTTACACTACTGTCACCCAGGCTGTCCACATATATCGTGATATCCTGATTTTTTAACACTTTCTCCCTGCCATCCAGTATTTGTTTCAGCAACTCCTTCGCCTTTTTCAAATCAGCACTATAGGATATTCCTACCTTCAAATCCAGCCTGCGGATGCTCTTTGCACTGACATTTGTCAAGCTTGTATTGGCAAGTGTTCCGTTCGGAATAACAATCCTGCGGTTATCCACTGTCACCAGATGTGTATAGAACAAATCTATCGCTTCTACTGTTCCTTCATTTCCCTTACTGTCCTCCACGATATAGTCGCCTACACGGAAGGGCTTCAGGAATAAAATCAGCACACCCCCTGCAAAATTGGCAAGGCTGCCCTGCAGCGCCATACCTATGGCAAGACCCGCAGACCCTAGCACAGCAAGGAAAGAGGTCGTCGGTATTCCTACCTGGTCAGCGATAATCATAATCAGTACAGCATACAGTGCAACCTTAATCAGCGAATTTAAAAATCCTCTCAGACTCAGGTCCGTCCCTGCCCTCTCGAAAGAACGATTCAGAAACTTCAAAATCATCTTAATCAGCTTTCTTCCCACAAGCAGTAATACCAAAGCAATTACAACATTCAGTAAAAATCCCAGAACCCCGGGCAGCAGCTGATTAATCAGCTGCTGAAGTTTTCCCGGAGAAGCAGCTTCAGCCAGAGCCCTCATGGCTTCTTCTATGTCAGTAGCCTGCATCATATATGTCTGCATTTTATCTCTATCCTTTATCCCATATTATTTTTTCTTTTTATTGGCAGCTTTTGTTTTATCTGCAGCTTTTGATGTGCTTTTTCTGGCTGTGGACTTTTGCACAGTGCCTTTCTCAGAGGTCTTTGCCACAGCAGCCTTCACAACAGGCTTTGTTTCCACAATATCAGGCAGTACGGTCTCTGCCATCATTTCCTCGCGGATACGGTCTACCTGCTTCTTGCCGCTATTCGATTTTTTAGCAGCCGGAGTCTTGGCCTTTGCAGCCTTATTTCCCTTCTGCTCTTCTTCCATCGGAATATACTGGAATACCGCTACACCCATGGATGGAACTTTAATCATAATCGAATCCGGCCTGCCATCACATTCATCCTTTTTCGATTGCTTAAGTCTCGGATTCACTTCACCGTCACCGCCATAAGCCTTGTTATTACTGTTAAAGATTTCCTTATACTTACCCCTGAACGGCACACCTATCTTATGATTGTCATATACCAGCGGTGTAAAGTTGCATACCACTAACAAAGTGTCTTCTTTTTTCTCAGACCTTCTCAGGTATACGAGGATATTTTCATTTGCCGAAATACAGTTAATCCACTCAAACCCGTCTGTCACAAAATCCTGCGCATACAATGCCGGATGAGTCAGATATAAGAGGTTCAATGCTTTCACATATTCCTTCATCTGGCTGTGCAGATCATATTTCAGAAGCTCCCACTCGATGCTTCTTTCCTCTGACCACTCATCCAGCTGCGCAATGTCTTGTCCCATAAAGAGCAGCTTTTTACCCGGATGTGTCATCATAAAGCCATACAGGACGCGCAGATTCGCTGCCTTCTCTTCCAGTGTCTCACCCGGCATCTTGCCAAGCAGAGAGCCTTTGCCGTGCACCACCTCATCATGGGACAGCGACAGCATAAACTTTTCACTGTATGCATAAATCATACTGAACGTCAGCAGATTATAATTATGACTTCTGAAATACGGGTCTATACGCATATACTCCAGCGTATCATTCATCCATCCCATATTCCACTTATAATCAAAGCCAAGGCCATTATCCTTTACATCACCTGTCACCATCGGCCATGCTGTAGATTCCTCCGCAATCAGCATAACTCCCTTTTCTTTTTTCTTAAAGATTGAATTCAAATGCTTAAAGAACTCCACAGCATCCAGGTTTTCTTTGCCGCCGTAAATATTTGGAACCCACTCACCATCCTGCTTGCCATAGTCCAGATAGAGCATAGATGCCACTGCGTCCATACGGATTCCGTCTGCATGATATTTCTCCGCCCAGAACAGCGCATTGGCAATGAGGAAATTCGACACCTCCGGTCTTCTATAGTTATATATCAGTGTCCCCCAGTGAGGATGGCTTCCCTGTCTCGGATCCCGGTGCTCATACAGGCAAGTGCCGTCGAAGCATGCCAGACCAAAGGCATCCCGTGGAAAATGCGCCGGTACCCAGTCGAGAATCACACCGATATCATGCTGGTGCATATAGTTGATAAAGTACATGAAGTCCTCCGGCGTGCCATAGCGGCTTGTCGGCGCATAATATCCGGTCACCTGATACCCCCAGGAAGCATCAAACGGGTGCTCCATCACCGGCATCAGTTCAATATGCGTATAACCCATTTCCTTCACATAATCGCAAATCATCGGCGCCAGCTCACGATAGCTTAAGAACTCTCTTCCATCCTCCGGCTTTTTAAAAGAGCCCAGATGAAGCTCGTACACCAGAACCGGGCTTTTATCATAATCCACGGCACTCCGCTTTTTGAGCCACGCCTCATCACCCCAGACAAACTGGTTCAAATCACAGACAATCGAGGCATTTTCTGGTCGAAGCTGTGCATAATTGGCATATGGGTCTGCCTTCAGCACCGGCAGCCCTGCCTTTGTCTTAATCTCATATTTGTAAATAGTGTCTACCGTCAGCCCTGGAATAAACAGCTCAAAAATACCGGAGTCGCCCAGTCTCTGCATCGGGTGGCGTCTGCCATCCCAGCAGTTAAAATCGCCCACGACACTGACTCTCATCGCCATCGGCGCCCACACTGCAAACAGAACACCCTCTGTGCCATTTATTTTCATCGGATGTGCGCCCAGCTTTTCATACGCATTATAAAAAATGCCGGCATTAAACTTCTTCTGCTCCTCCTGCGTGATTACCTCTGGAAACGCATACGGGTCTGAAAACTCCTGCACCTGTCCGCTCTCATAGGTGATGCTGTATCTGTAATCTGGAATCCTTTTTCCCGGAATTAAAACTGCATAAAATCCTGCCTCATCTGCAAGCTCCATCTCATACCGGCTGCTTCCTGTCAAAACCTCCGCCTTTACCGCTCCCGGAAAAAAGCCTTGAATCAGTATGCCTGTTTCCATCTTATGCGGTCCCAGAGTTTTACGGGGTAGATCCTCTTCCGAATACACAATCGCCTCTATCGCAGGCCAGTCCATCATATTGTATAAAGCTTCCTTCATATAATCCCCCATTTCTGTTTAATTACCATCAGTATAGCATATCCTTCCGGCTTCATCAATGCTTATGCCGAAAGAAATGCTTTCCATATAGTCAAAAAATTCCCTTTGCTTTTCCTTCTCCATCATTGCAACAGGGAATGCAGAGGCATCAAAAGGTACGAGCTGTGCCTGCTGCTTACCACCCTTTTCAAAGGTCAGTCTGAGCATTGCCCCGTCACCGGTTCTCGGACTGAAAATATAGTTTCCAAGACTGTACGCAATCAGCTTTCCCTTATAATATTCCAGTCCCTGCATCACATGAGGATGCGCGCCGATAACAGCGTCTGCCCCTGCATCAATATACTGACGCGCCATTGTCTTCTGATACTCCTCCGGGAACTCCATCCGTTCCTCGCCCCAGTGCACATAGACAATCAGTGCATCACACGTTCCCTTACCTTTCTCTATTTCTTCAATAAGCTCTGAAGGGTCATAAGTCGTAAGCATTCCCGGCGAATTTTTTCCTGCATTCCAATCAGTCACCGGAATCACCCGGGAAGCCGCCAAAAAGCCAATTTTCAAGCCGTCTGCCTCTATGATTTCCAGTTTTTTCGCCCGTTCCCTATTTTCTCCTGCTCCCACATAGCGGATGCCTGCTTCCTCCAGTGCCAGGCAGGAGTCCATCAGTGCCTCCGCTCCAAAATCAAGCGCATGATTATTTGCCAGACTTACGATGTCAATTCCCAGCTCTGTAAATATCGCTGTATAGCGTGGCGCGATACGGAATGTATATTGCTTATCTTCCATCGGAGTGCCGCGCTCGCTGAAGGCAAATTCTTCATTTGCCATCATAATATCTGCTTCAAGCATGGTTTTCTTTAAGTCCTCTGTCACTAGCCTTCCAATACCCTGGTCATCGTAATACCCTGCTATATAATCCTGTATGCAGATATCACCAGCCAAAAGCACATCTGCCTTAGCTGTCACTTCCAGTATCACTGCTGGTACGCTTGTTTCCGTTTCCTGCATTCCGGCCCCGTTTGTTTCAGCTTCGCTTATTCCATTGTCTTTTATTTCAGTTTCTTTTATCTCAGTTTCTTTTCTTCCGTTTTCTCCTGGTTTAGTCTCGTCTGCTGCAGCTTCCCACACCGCAGGGACTGTTACGATTTCCCTGTACTCATGCACTGCTGCTGCCAGCAGCACTGCCAATAATACCGTAAATGATGCCGCACACACGGCTGCCATAATTTTCTTCAACTCTGCCTCCGCCAATCACCGAAATAATTCCTTCTACGGACAAAAACAGCCACACTGCCTGCTATGGCAATGCGGCTGCCTGCTTTCCTTTTCTAAAAATCAAAAGACTCCATAATCTTTTCTTCCGGTGTACGGTTATCCTCTGCCACACCCTCCACGATACTGAAACGTACGCGGCAGCGATAGCAGTCATAGCTTGCATCAGGATTCTGCATAATTCCCGTTTCCCCGCAGAATGGGCAAAACTCCGCTCTCTTCATAATCTGTAGCTCCTTTCCCGCTGTCCTTACACGGCAGCTTACTTCGTCTGATTATACTCATTATAGCGTTTTTATGCCGGAATGTAAAGTCATTCTTACTCCAGCTCGCTAAGACCGGTATACAGATTATAATATCTTCCTTTGAGCTTCAACAAATCCTCATGGTCACCACGCTCGATAATCTCACCATTTTCCAGTACCATAATGGCATTGGCATTCCTTACTGTAGACAGACGATGTGCGATAACAAATGTGGTTCTGTCCTTCATCAGACGATCCATACCATGCTCAATATGGCGCTCGGTTCTCGTATCGACAGAGCTGGTTGCCTCATCAAGAATCAGAATCGGTGCCTTTGAAATCGCTGCTCTGGCTATATTCAGAAGCTGCCTCTGCCCCTGACTTAAGTTTGCTCCGTTTCCGACTAACATCGTATCATAACCATGCTCCAGACGCATGATAAAGGAATGTGCACTGGCTGTCTTTGCTGCCTGGATAACCTCCTCGTCTGTTGCATCAAGCCTGCCGTAACGGATATTTTCACGCACAGTTCCGGTAAAGAGATTGGTATCCTGCAATACCATGGCGATATTTCTCCGCAAATCCTCTCTTTTAATATTTCTGATATCCACACCGCCAATGCTGATGCTTCCCTCATCAATATCATAAAAACGGTTAATCAGATTTGTAATTGTTGTCTTTCCTGCTCCGGTAGAGCCTACAAAGGCAATCTTCTGTCCCGGCTTTGCATACAGAGAAATATCCTTTAAAATAACCTTATCCGGATTATAACCAAAGGTTACATGCTCCAACACAACACTGACATCTCCGCCCGGGAAATCTACCGCATCCTCTGTGTCCGGCTGCTCCGGTTCTCTGTCCATAACGTCAAAAACCCGCTCTGCTCCGGCAAGAGCCGAGAAAATCGTATTAACCTGCATGGAAATCTCATTAATCGGCCGGCTGAACTGTCTGGAATAGTTTACAAATACAGTCAGACCACCGATGTCAAAGCCTCTGAGTACGCAGAGAATGCCGCCGATAGCTGCTGTCAGCGCATATCCTACCTGACTTAAATTCCCCATAACAGGCCCCATGATTCCGCCGAAAAACTGTGCTTTAATCTGCTTGTCACGAAGGTCATAATTCAGATATTCAAATTCCTCCACCGCCATATCCTCATGGCAGAATACCTTGACTACCTTCTGTCCTGTAACCATTTCCTCCACATAACCGTTTAGCGTACCAAGTGCTGCCTGCTGTGCCTTGTAATACTTACGACTTCGGCTGCTGACAAACTGTCCTGCCTTCATAAGCAACGGTATCATCACAACTGTCACCAGCGTCAGCCAGACATTCGTATAAAGCATCAGGCAGAAGGTTCCTACCAGCGTAATACTTCCCGAAATCAGCTGGATAATCGTATTGTTCATCATTTCACCAATCGTATCCACATCATTGGTGAAACGGCTCATAACATCACCATGATTATTGGTATCGAAGAAGCGTACCGGAAGCTTCTGCATCTTGCAGAATAAATCCTTACGCAGTACATTTAATGCATTCTGTGACACCCCTATCATAACCCTGTGCTGAAGGTAATTGGCAATAATTCCGCAGAAATAAACCGCCGCCATAACAGCCAGCGCGCCGATGAGACCAACTGCATCACCTCTTCCTGCACCATTCTCAGGAGCAATATACGTGTTGATAATCGGACGCAACATATAGGAAGCTGCCAAATTTGTACCGGAAGCCACAAGCACACATACAAATACCAGAATAAGCTTCCACTTATCCTTTTCCAGATACCCAAACAGACGCTTCAATGTCTCTTTTGTATTCTTCGGCTTTCCGCCCGGGCCCATATGTCTGCCTCTGCCCGGACCTCCTCCCGGTCCATGTCCCGGCCCCGGCATGCCGCCCTTCGGCTGATTCGCCACGGTACGTTCATATTTCTTTACAAGTCGTTCTTTTCTGCTCTCATCCATTACTTTTCCACCTCCTTATCCATCTGAGAATAATAGATTTCCTGATATGCTTCACAGCTCTTTAAAAGCTCGTCATGCTTTCCTTCGCCGACAATTCTTCCTTCGTCCATAACCAGAATCTTATCAGCCTCCATAACAGAGGTAATTCTCTGTGCAATAATTACCTTTGTCGTATCCTTTAAGGTTGTTGAAAAGCTCTCCCTGATGCGGCTCTCTGTCGCAGTGTCTACTGCACTGGTACTGTCGTCCAGAATAAGAATCCGCGGCTTTTTCAGCAATGCTCTGGCGATACACAGTCTCTGCTTCTGCCCGCCGGATACATTGACACCGCCCTGCCCAAGCTCCGTGTCATAGCCATCGGTAAAAGAATTGATGAAATCCTCTGCCTGCGCGGCTCTTGCTGCCGCTGCAATGGTTTCCTCAGAAGCATGTTCATCACCCCATGCGAGATTTTCTTCAATTGTACCTAAGAAAAGTACGTTTTTCTGTAATACCATGCCTACACCATTTCTAAGGTTATAAAGCGAATACTCCTTTACATTGACATCATCGACCAGTACTTCTCCCTCATCCGCATCATACAGACGTGGAATCATCTGCACCAGGCTGGTCTTTCCGCAGCCGGTAGAGCCAATGATACCCACAATTTCTCCCGGATTGATTACAAAGGAAATACCATCCAGAACCTTTTCATGATTATCTTTATAATAGCGGAAGGATACATTCTTAAATTCAATCTTACCCCTCTTTACTTCCAGCTGCTTCTGACCTGCATTATCATCCGTCAAATCAACCTCTTCGTTCAGTACCTCCTGCACACGTTTTGCCGAAGCCATGGCTCTGGAGCTCTGTAAAATCACCATGGAAAGCATCATCAGCGACATCAGAATCTGTGTTACATAAGATACAAATGCCGTCAAATCACCCACAGGCATCGTTCCGGCAATAACCTGATTTCCGCCGAACCATACAACCGCCAGTACAGTCATATTCATAATCAGTGTTGATATCGGCATCAGCAGAATCATAATCTTCATGGCATTGATACTGGATTCCTTCAAATCATCATTGGCATCGGCAAATTTCTTCTCCTCATGCTCACCTCTTACGAAGGATTTAATAACACGAACATTCGTCAGTGCCTCCTGAATTCCCGAATTCACACGGTCCAGCTTCTTCTGCATGGTATCAAATCTTGGAAATGCAATTCGTACAATGGAAATAATTGCAATCACCAGAAGCGGTATCACCACGAGCAGTACCATGGCAAGCTGTGCATTCATCATAACTGCCATAATAACTGCGCCAATTAACATTCCCGGTGCACGAAGCATCATTCTCAACGCCATGTTTACAAGGTTCTGCATCTGAGTAATATCATTCGTCAGACGGGTTACCAAAGAACCTGTACTGAACTTATCAATATTAGCAAATGAAAACTTTTGAATCTTCAAAAATACATCTCTTCGCACATCGGCCGCAAAGCTGATAGCGCCTTTCGCACCAAAATAAGCGCCGCCGATGCCTCCTGCCATCATCAGGAGTGCTGTCACGATCATTGCTCCGCCCATCAATGTAATATATGGGACATCATGGTTTGCCACACCCCTGTTAATAATCAGTGACATAAAATATGGCATCAGCACTTCTCCGATTACTTCCACAATCATCAGACATGGTCCTACGATAAAAGAAAACAGATAAGGCCTGACATATTTCAGATATTGCTTCATCTTATTTTTCCTCCTTGTTACAATTCTGTACATCCAGCAGGTTTTCATTCAGCCTGTCCAGGTAGAGGGCCAGCTTACATATCTCTTCCTCAGAAAATCCCTGAAACATCTGATTTTCTACCTCCTGAAACATTCTGTGGCTCTCTGCCACAATACTTTCTCCCAGCTCTGTCATCTCGATTCGCTTCTTACGCTCATCTGAAATGTCTGAGTTTCTTTTGATATAGCCTCCTTTTTCCAACTTTTTCAGTGAGACGGCCAGAGCTGCAGGCGAAATCTCCATGATATCCGCTATCTCCGCCTGTGAAGCACTTGGGTTATGTGCGATATTCATAAGCACCTGGTGCTGACCGCGATAGAGCTGTGTTGTGCTGACTTTTTTATCAATGATACGCATCAATGCACGATTTGCCCGGCGAAACTTTCTGGCTGTCTCTTTAATGAGGTGTTCCATCTCTCTTCCCTCCCGACTTACGCTGATTATCACTTTTCCTTTTTTACCGGATGTGATATACTTAACATATATGGTATCGTTAACCAGATAATAATTAACCAGTTAACTTTTACCCGGTTAATTATAATACAAAATACACGAATGTCAAGGAGATTCTTATGTCAAAATTATATGTACCCGCTCCATTGTTCCGCGACCCTGTTTATGACGGTCCGACTGACCCGGTCGTTATCTGGAACCACAAAGAAAACTGCTATTTTATGTTCTATACCCAGCGTCGTTCTACCGCTGTGCATATTGGTGTTTCAACGATTCACGGAACCGCTGTCGGTGTTGCCTCCTCGCCGGATGGTGTGCACTGGCTTTATCGCGGTACATTGAATCTGGAATTTGAACCGGGACATAACACCTTCTGGGCACCTGAGGTTATCTTTGTCAATGACATTTACCATATGTATGTCTCTTATGTGCCCGGCATCCCAACCAACTGGAATTATACGCGCCACATTATTCATTACACCTCTTCTGATTTGTGGAACTGGCAGTTTGAAAGTGTTCTGTCACTCTCCTCAGACAGAGTGATTGACGCATGCGTATATGAAATAGAACCAGGCACGTACAAGCTGTGGTACAAGGATGAGGTTCACCAAAGTCATACCTACAGTGCCATCAGTCATGATTTATATAACTGGGAGGTGCTCGGCGATGAGATTTCCGACTGCGCCCATGAAGGCCCGAATGTTTTTGAATTGGGCGGCAAAATCTTTATGATTACCGATGCATGGAACGGTCTTGGTGTCTATACCTCTGATGATTTCTCTCACTGGGTCAGACAAGAAGGAAATATTTTAAGGGAGCCCGGAGCACGCACAATGGATGGACAAATCGGCAATCACGCAGATGTTGTCGTAAAGGATGGACATGCCTATATCTACTATTTTGTTCACCCGGATTATTCCAAAGAACAGCGTTCCACGCCTGGATATCCATTTACCGAAAAAGAAGCCCGCACTGTTATTCAGATGGCAGAGCTTACGCTGGAAAATGGTCTGCTCTGCTGCGACAGAGACAGAAACTTTATCCCCGTACTGTAATCTGAAATGCAATCATTGTTAGGAGAACTCTGATGACAAAAAAGCAATTATCTCTTGAAATCATAGAACGATTAAAAAAAGAATACCCGGATGCCGACTGCACGCTGGACTATAACGAAGCATGGAAGCTTCTCGTCAGCGTCCGTCTGGCAGCCCAGTGCACTGATGCCCGTGTAAATGTCGTTGTTCCTGAATTATATGCCAAATACCCGGATATCAATGCACTCGCCGAAGCACCTGTTGAGGACATCGAAGCCATCGTCAAGCCCTGTGGCCTCGGGCACAGTAAAGCAAAGGATATCAGTGCCTGCATGAAAATGCTGCGTGATGAATATCACAGTGAGGTGCCTGATGATTTCGATGCCCTGCTCCGGCTTCCCGGTGTCGGACGCAAAAGTGCGAATCTCATCATGGGCGATGTGTTTGGCAAGCCTGCGATTGTCACCGATACCCACTGCATCCGACTGACGAACCGTATGGGACTTGTCGACAATATAAAAGAACCGAAAAAGGTAGAAATGGCTCTCTGGAAGATTATTCCGCCCGAAGAAGGAAGCAGCTTCTGTCACCGTCTTGTCTTCCATGGAAGAGAAATCTGTACAGCAAGAACCACTCCTTACTGCGAGCGCTGCTGTCTTAAGGATATCTGCGCAAAAAAGATATAGCTGCCAAAACAGTAATTTGTTTGATTAGTAAATTCCAACTTTTTGCTAATATGTTTTAAATGGTGTAGAACTCAAATGGTATTTGACATTAGCTCAAATACCATTTGATAGCATTTGGGGCATTTTGTAGTATAATGAAATCATATTCGGATGGCCATTGGATAGAGAAAGGAGTTCACTATGTTTAGTATGCAAGATATTGGTAAAAGAATCATTTCTTTAAGAAAGAATCAGAATATGACACAAGTAGATTTGGCAGATAAATTAGGTATTACTTATCAAGCAGTTTCGAGTTGGGAAAGGGGAAATAGCATGCCTGATATTGGAAAAATACCAGAGATTGCAGAACTATTTCAAATTTCAATTGATGAATTGATAGGTGAATCTAAAGTAGTTAATGCGGTGTTGAATATTTCCAATCACGAACAATGGAAGTATGAAAATTTAGCAGAGGAAGAGATTAAAGAGGCATTGCCTATATTAAAGCCAAATCAAATTACAGAGGTAATTGATAGTATTGATAAATCTAAAATAAAAGATATTGGTATGTTTCTTCCATTTATGCATGAAGAAGATGTGAAAGAAATAGCATTGGAAGCATACAAGACTGGTAAAGATATCAGACATTATCTTCCCTTTATGCATGAGGAAGATGTGAAAGAAATGGCATTGGAAGCATGCGACACTGGTAAAGATATCAGACATTATCTTCCCTTTATGCATGAAAAGGATGTGAAATCTCTCATGGTAACATATCTACAGAAATAATTTGTATTACAATCTAGTTTGTGTTGAACTAGAAAATAGTTATTTTATCTTTCAAAAGAATTTGCAAATTCTTTAGGTTACAATCGCAAATGGTGTAAACGTAATGCAGTTTTGACATTACAGAGAACTGCCCCTTCGTTTACACCATTTGCGATTTGAACATCACGATATGACGTTCCCGTTTTATTCACTATAAAACAACTGTTTCGGACTCTTTGGTTTATCTGGAATACTCATTTTAATTATTCCTTTATCAACCAAAGGCATTACATGTGTCTGAATTGCATATGTTACTGAATTCAACCCTAAATAGTCACATATTTCCTTACGTGTCCTTGGAGTCTTGCAGAATAGAATCAGTTCACTATTTTCCATTTCCTCAGTTTCATCCGAAACTATATTCTCTCTATACTTATACAGTTTAACAATGAAACTTCCTCTTTCATCACAAAATTCCGGTTGTGGCAAATTGTACTCCTGCATTGTTCTGCGAATTGTTGGAATTCCAGAATATCGATTTTCTGTTACCTTCAACACTTCTAATTCAGACGCAATTACCGGATTTCGAGTATCAGGCTGCACTTGTCCTAACTGATCAATCTGGATTCTTCCATATATTCCACCAGGATTTCTAATTTCAATTCTATCCTCATACATTATTACCTGTATAGGCATCCCCTCGGTATGAATGCTATAATCACGATGCACTAATGCATTAAGTATTGCTTCTCTAATTGCAGTAATCGGATAATCAGTTCGATCCTCACGTTTTCCTGTGTGCGGATTAATAATTGTTTTAGTACGCATATTTCTACTTACAAATTGCATTGCACCATCAAGCATTTCTGAAATATTACCCTCTATTCGCTGATTATCTAAGAATCTTTCTCCTTGCGCTCCAATTGTCCCCATTTCCGTTCCCGGAACAACCGTTGCAATAATACATAACTGTGGGAAATATGCTTGAGGATAAAGGCTAAAATTCATTACAGCACTTAAGGTAATCGCATTATCTCTCTTTATGCTCATTAACTCATATATTTCATTATCAGAAATTGCAGCCAATCGCGGTTTTCCTTTTTTCAATAATTCTATATACTTTGCTAAGAGTTCTTGATTTAATGAAGCAAACGATACTCTCTCAATTACTCGAATATCATCTTGATACTTCTTTCTATATGCTTCGTAACTATATACCTCGTACTCGGTCATGGGCTCATCGCTATCACCCACACGAATAAAAGAGCCTTTTATTCTACCTTTTCCCTGATAGAAAACCGGTCTATCCGTAATATCTGCCCCCGGTATTTCTGCGGAAACAAAAAACTTACCATCCTTTTCAACGACTGTAAGTAATGGTCTAACAACCGGTTCCATCTGCAAACATTGTTCATTTATTTTCTTTTGAATATCCTGCGGGTCATATACTCCCACTTCCCTATAGTTCTGTTTTTCATCAACACCAAAAATAATTATTCCTCCATCGTCTTGATTAGAAAAACTAGACAATGAATCATACAAATGTTTAGGGCATCCTTGTTCCGCACTCTTTATTTCTAATGTTGGAGTTTCACATTTAAGTCTTTGAATCAACTCTAATTTTTCAAATAATTCTTCAGTTGTCATTTAAGTTCCTCCTATTCTTTTTTACATTCTATCATTATTTTTAAGTTTATGCAAGAAACTAAAATTTTATTCAACGAACTCAAAAAAGGAACTCAAAACATTTAAGTTCCTTCCAAAATTATTTATCTCATCACCCACTGCTCTCACAGATTGTTTTGTTTTCGGTTCTGTAATCACATCCTGTCTTCGATAACATAAATATACCCTCTCTTTACAATTCGATAGTAAAAAGAGGGTTTTCATTTATAGACTATTCAGCCGCCCTTATTTCAAATTCGGTCGCCAAATAATACGTATCGTAATCTCCGGGGCACAACAATCATGTACCGCAATGCGCACTAAAAAACACAATTCTGATATCTCTATATCAAAATTGTGTTCTTACTAACAGGGGCAGTAGGATTTGAACCCACGACCTGCGGTTTTGGAGACCGATATTCTACCAGCTGAACTATACCCCTATATTCATATCTGCCTCTCATTTATAACATAGAAAGCAGATATTTGTCAATATTAAATTCTAAAAATTTACACCTTCAAAACTGTATACTGCTTTTCAATCCACGCTGAATGTTTCCTTTTATTGGTCAAGCCTTCGATCTATTAGTAACAGTCAGCTCCACATGTTGCCATGCTTCCACCCCTGCCCTATCTACCTCGTCGTCTTCAAGGGATCTTATTGACTTTCGTCAGGGATATCTCATCTTGAGGGGGGCTTCACGCTTAGATGCCTTCAGCGT
>JAGANQ010000049.1 GCA_017624115.1 Lachnospiraceae bacterium | reverse complement strand
ATGAATGAGAAGATCTATGATGCGCTGGATGGGAAATTTGATGAGGCCAGAGATCAGATCGCGGATGCAAAAAAGGAGTTGAATGATGGCCAGAAAGAATTAAATGACGGCTGGAAAGAGCTTTTGGATGCAGAAAAAGAGCTGGAGGACAGTGAGAAAGACCTTGATGTAGGTATTCATGAGCTGAACAGCGGCAAAGAAGAGCTGAATAAGCTGATAGATAAGCTGCGCAACGTAGAGAGTATAATAGAGATAGAGAGGACGACCGGCTGATGGGACAGACATTGATGCAGCGCATTCTCACAGGCGCTTTACGCACGAACTGTTATTTTATCTATGATGATGATACGAAGGAGACATTGATTATAGACCCGGCTGATGAGGCAGATAAGCTTGCCGGAATCCTCACGGAGCATGGACTTAAGCCTGCGGCAATTCTGTTGACACATGGACATTTCGACCATATCGGTGCAGTCGATGAGCTTCGTAAGAAGTATGGAACAGAAGTTTTCTGTCTTGCCAAGGAGCAGGAAATCATGGAGGATGCGGGCAATAATTTGTCGGCGATGTTTGGTCAGAGCTTTACTGTGAAGCCTGATAAGCTGCTTGCTGACGGTCAGGAGCTTGTGCTGGCAGGTCTTTCAATTCGTGTGATTGCCACACCAGGGCATACAAAGGGAAGCTGCTGCTATTATTTTAAGGATGACAGGTTCCTGATCAGCGGCGACACATTGTTTGAGGAGAGCGTGGGAAGAACTGATTTTCCGACTGGAAGCGGGGCAGAGCTGGTGCGTTCCATACAGGAAAAGCTGTTTGTACTTCCAGAGGATACACCGGTTTACTCCGGTCATGGAGAACCGACGACGATTGGGCATGAGAAACGGTTCAATCCGGCAGCAGGACTGTGAGAAAGGCATAACATAGCATGATAGGCATAGAATTAAATGAAGAGAATTTTGAATATGATATTTACTCTCTGGTAAAGGCATTTTACCCGGGAGAGGAAGTGGCAAGAGTAAGCGGCAGCTGTGACGGACTGACAATAAGGGTGGAATATCAGCCGGCTGCGATTACGGTAGCATTACAGGAGGCTGCGGAGGAGGATTCCCTCGCAGCTAAAACTATATCTGAGACAATATCGACAGAAGGGCTGGAGCGCAAGGAGACAAAAAGTGTCCTCAAACGGGCATTGTACCGTCTGCTGTCAGAAAAGACAGGCAGAGTGCTGCCATGGGGCACACTGACAGGGATTCGTCCGACTAAGATACCGTTTGCCATGCTTTCTGAGGGAAAATCAGATGAAGAGATTGCGTCATATATGAAGGAGACTTATCTGGCAGGTGAGGAAAAGACCGCTTTAAGCATCGAGATAGCGAAGCGTGAGCAAGAGATACTGAAAGCGATTGATTATGAGGATGGCTACAGTCTGTATGTGGGCATTCCGTTCTGCCCGACCAGATGCCTGTACTGTTCCTTCACCTCCTACCCTCTGAAGATATGGGAGAAGCAGGTGGATGCTTATGTTGAAGCATTATGTAAGGAGCTGCGTTTTCTGGCAGAGAAAATGAAGTATCGTAAGCTGAATACGGTTTACATAGGCGGCGGTACACCGACGACCTTAAATCCTCAGCAGATGGACAGACTGCTTACAGTGCTGGAGGAGAGCTTTGATTTCAGCAATAATCAGGAATTTACGGTAGAGGCAGGCAGACCGGACAGCATCACGGAGGATAAGCTGCTGGTGCTGAAAAACCATAAGGTCAGCCGGATTTCGGTTAATCCGCAGACGATGAACCAGAAGACGCTGGATTTGATAGGCAGAAGACATACGGTGGAGCAGACGAAGGAGGCTTTCCGGCTCGCCAGACGCTGCGGCTTTGACAATATCAATATGGATTTAATCAGCGGCCTTCCCGGTGAAAACCGTGAGGACATGGAATACACGATGCAGGAGATTGCTGCTCTTAAGCCGGACAGCGTGACAGTGCATGCGCTGGCAATCAAGCGTGCTTCCCGGCTGAATGAACTGTGGGAGGAGTATAAGGGCCGCACAGGAGCGTTAGATGAGGAAACGGCGCGGATGATGGAGCGGTATACCAGACAGATGGGGCTTGTGCCATATTATCTGTACCGCCAGAAGAATATGGCGGGAAATCTGGAGAATGTAGGCTATGCAAGGCTTGACAAAGCCGGAATATACAATATCCTTATTATGGAGGAAAAACAGACGATTGTCGCCTGCGGTGCCGGAAGCATTACCAAGCGGGTGTTCCCGGACGGACGCATCGAACGGTGCGATAATGTGAAGGATGTAGCACTCTATATAGAGAAGATTGATGAGATGATTGAGAGAAAACGGAGACTGCTGCAAATCAGTTAAGGCATGAAAAAATAAGAGAAAGACAGGGGAAACGAGAAATGGGAAAAACAATTTTAGTTGTAGATGACGATGCAATGAATTTAAGAATGGCAGAGATGATTCTTAAGAAAAGTGGTTATGAGGTGAAAAAAGCAGATTCGGGGCAGGCAGCCCTTGCACTTCTTAAGGAGGAAGCAGTGGATTTGATTCTTCTGGATGTGGAGATGCCGGTAATGAGCGGAATTGAAACGCTGGATGCAATCCGGGCAAGAGGTGAACTGGCAGAGATACCGATTGCTTTTTTATCTGCTTCCGAGGATATGGAACAGTCAGTGGCAAATGGGGAATATGCAGTGCAGGGATTTATCTCCAAGCCAATCCTTCCGCCAAAGCTGTATGAGAGTGTGGCTGCACTTTTACAGTAGACTATGTTATCAGTATCTAAGATGTCTGCCAGAAGGGAGAATATTATGAAAAAAAACAGGAAAAAGGTTTCATTGGCAATACTTGCCGTGCTGGTATGCGCTCTGACTGCATGCGGCAGTCAGAAGAATGTAAAAGAAGATGACGGAAAGTATCACATAGGAATCAGTCAATGGGAAGAGCATGCGGCATTAGATGAAGCGACAAGAGGCTTTCAGGATGCATTGACTGACAAACTGGGTGACAAGGTGGTATTTGATGTGCAGATAGCGCAAGGCAGTACTCAGGACTGTCAGGAAATTTTGAATGCCTTTGTATCGAATGATATGGATTTGATTATGGCAAATGCAACACCGGCTTTAAAGGCTGCCTCGCAGACAACGAACACGATTCCGATTGTTGCAACCTCCATTACGGATTATGGGACGGCTTTGAATATGAGAGAATGGACAGGGGCATCCGGCATTAATGTAACAGGAACCTCTGATCTGGCACCAATAGAGAGTCAGGTGGATATGCTTCAGGAGCTTGTTCCGGAGGCAAAGAAGGTTGGCATCCTATATTGCTCTGCCGAGACAAA
Source organism: Lachnospiraceae bacterium (assembly GCA_017624115.1). GTDB lineage: Bacteria > Bacillota > Clostridia > Lachnospirales > Lachnospiraceae > RGIG8607. The sequence goes on along the minus strand of JAGANQ010000049.1, from coordinate 6,628 downwards.
TTCTATTTTTCAGGCCCAGATGATGGGTTCCATTCTTACTGCAAAAGGGATAGCTTTTGGAACCTATACCATAGCAGATAAGGATGAACTTGAAAAGACTGTACAGAAAGCAGCATTAGAATGTGATGTGCTCTATATCCCGACAGATAATACGATAGCATCCGAGGCAGATATTTTGAAGAAAATTCTGATTTCAGAAAAAGTTCCGATGATTGCAGGGGAGGAAGGTCTGTGTGAAGCAGGAATTGCAACTTTGTCAATCAGCTATTATGACATAGGTTATACCGCAGGTGAGATGGCATATGAGATTTTGGCTGAGGGAAAAGAACCCGGGGAAATCGATGTCCGTTATGCAGAAAAGGTTACTAAGAAATATAATCCGGAGAACTGTGAAAAGTTAGGAATTACGGTTCCGGATGATTATGAAGTGCTTAAATGAAAAATGTCGGATGGAGCAGTGTAATATGTTTGGGAAGAAAAAATATAGGTTGCAGAAAAAGTCTGGTTTCAGGCATGGGAAAAAATACAGTTATGGCTTGATAAGTGTAGTATTTATTGTTTTGGTAATTGTGCTTCTTCTCAATGTTTTACTAATTTACAGTATGACTGTAAAGCAGATAGAAACGATTGGACAGAATCAGATGGAAAGCATTACCAGAAATCTGCAGGCGATGCTTTCGGAATCAGAATATATGACTTCCGCTCTGGCAAATAATGTGGAGAAACGCATGGAGCAGGGGGCTTCCCAGGAAGAAATGACCACTTTTTTCAGGGAACAGAGCATATTGCAGAATCAGTTATCAGATGGCATCTGTATGAATGCCTTTCTGGTGCGTGATGAATATATTATCTTGCCGGGCTATGATTTGCCGGAGGATTTTAAGGTGGAGGAGCGTATCTGGTATTCTGAGACGCTGAAGCTGAATCCGGGAGATATCTATATTTCTCCTCCGTATGTAGACCTTGTTACAGGAAATATGTGCATTACCGTATCGGAGCTGCTTTCTGACAGAAGGAGCATAGTGGCACTGGATTTCACTCTGTCCAAAATACAGAATTCCATCGAGGAAATGCAGCGTGATGATAAAAGCGAGGCTCTCATTGTCAATGATGCGGGAATGATTATCGGCTATGCGAATGCGGATTATCTTGGAAAAAGTCTGTCTGAAGCATTGCCGGAGTATGAGAATGTGTTCCGGGAGGTTATATCAAAAAGTAAAGAGCAGTTATCGTTTGACAGTAATATTAACGGGAAGAAAAATAAGGTGTTTTTTACCCGCACGCAGAACAACTGGTACTTAATCCTGAGCGTACAGGAATGGGAGTTGTATAAGGAAAGCTATTTTCAGCTAATAAGAAATTCGATTCTGAATCTTCTGTTGATAGTGATTGTTGTTGTGCTATATATCCGTGCCCAGAATGACCGTATGCGGGCTGAAAAGGCTCTATCTGTCAAGGAAGAATTTTTATCCAATTTATCGTCGGAGCTGAAGACCCCGCTGAACCGGATTCTAAATTCAAGTAACAGGAAATCTCTGAGCATGAGTACTGATGTGAAAGATAATATTGACAGGATTCAGGAATCAGCACTGCTTTTGTCGAATATGCTGGATAACCTTTTTTCTTATTCTGGCCTTACAAAGTCGGACGAGGAGCAGAACAAGAAGATATCAAAGTCTGACAGGGCAGACACGGAATCCCAGATTGGAAAAAAGATTCGGAGACAGGTTACCGGAGTGCTTGTCATTGCAATGCTTCTGGTTCAGTTCTTTTGTGACAAGATGCTCATGAATTTGGGTGAAACCCGTATGTCCGAGGAGGTAAGCGGATACAATGCAAAGCTGATTGAATGGATGGAGAACAGAAAGACCATACTGGAGATGTTTTGCTATTCCATAGCCGCGCATCCTGAATTACTGGAAAATCGCCTGGAAGCAGCCGATTATTTGAATGCTGTCGCCGATAATTATCCTGAGATTTCTCTTGTATATATAGGGAATCCGGATGCCTCATGGAAGGTAATCATGAACAATGGCTGGGTGCCGGGTGAAGATTACATATTGCAGGCCTATCCATGGTATGCAGATACGATGAGTGACAGTGATGGCTTTTTTATTTCAAGTCCTTACTTTGATACACAGCAGAAGGGGTACTATTTAACCTTTTCCAAGAGAGTATATGGAAAAGATGGTGCTTTTCTGGGTGTATTTGCGATTGATTTTAAGCTGGATAAGCTGACGGAGGTCATGCAGAATACGTATTCTGAGGATGGGTATGCTTTTCTGATAAATAATAACGGAATTATTATTAATCATCCGAACGAAGAATATCAGCTCTCAGGAAGCAGGTCTGCCAATGTGCAGAAATTGAATTATGCAGAGGTTTATGCTCAAAATTCGGAGATTGGTATTCTGAAGGATTACGACGGAAAATATAAGGCATGCATTTCGGAACATGATGACTTTTCCAACTTTACTATAATGGTGGTAAAGGACTGGTGGGTTATCTATGGGAAAATTGTTTTTTATAAATTGGCTTTCTTATTGTTATTTGGATTCTGTATTTTTGCTGTCAGACATCTGATACGCAGACTGCTGGTATGGCAGCAGGCAGTAAATGTGCGCTTAAGGGATGCAGCGGACGAAGCGGTGCAGGCTACACAGGCAAAATCCAAATTTCTGGCACAGATGAGTCATGAGATTCGTACCCCGATTAATGCGGTTCTTGGTATGAATGAAATGATTCTCCGGGAAAGTGAAAATGAAGATATTTGTGAATATGCAGAGAATATCCAGGGAGCCGGAAAGACGCTGCTGGCGCTGATTAACAGCATCCTCGATTTTTCCAAGATTGAAGACGGAAAAATGGAGATAGTCCCGGTGCGGTACAATACATCGGAGCTTATCAATGATTTGATAAATATGATATCCGATAAAGCAGAAAAGAAGAACCTGATGTTGGAATTGCAGATTGATGAAAAGCTCCCGCGTTCCCTGTATGGCGATGATGTAAGAATAAGGCAGATTATTATCAACCTTTTGACGAATGCGGTGAAGTATACTAGAGAAGGTAAAGTAACTCTGGTCATGCAAAGGCAGGAAGTGACAGATGGGTCGGAAGATATCGTTCTTCATGTGGAGGTAATCGATACCGGCATCGGTATCAGGCAGGAAGACATGGGTAAGCTTTTTGAGTCTTTCCAGAGACTGGATGAAGAAAAAAATCACAATGTTGAAGGAACCGGATTGGGCATCTCCATCGTACAGAGTCTGCTTAAAATGATGGGAAGCTTTCTGCAGGTTGAGAGCGAGTACGGGAAGGGCTCCAGATTTTATTTTGACTTAAAACAGAAAATCGTGGACGGAGTGCCGATTGGAAGCAATGTCATTCAAAGGGAGAAAGCGAAAAAAGAAGAAAAGGGATATCTTTATGCTCCGGATGCAGAAGTTCTGATTGTTGATGATAACCAGATGAACCTGAAAGTGGCGGCAGGGCTGTTAAAGAGAAGCAGTATTAAAGTAGATACGGCATCAAGCGGCATGGAGTGTATCAGAATGGTGGAGAAAAAGCCGTATGATACCATTTTGATGGACCATATGATGCCGGAGATGGATGGTATTGAGACAATGAAGGCTTTAAGGAAAAGTAAGTTGCTTCCAGTGAATACAAAAATTATAGTAATGACTGCCAATGCAATTGCAGGTGTTAAGGAACAATATCTGGCAGAAGGCTTTGACAATTATCTTTCAAAGCCGATTATTGTTGATGAGCTGGAAAAGACACTGGCAGAGTATCTTCCAAAGGAAAAGGTAAGCTTCAGACATAAAGAAAAGAAAAAAGCCGTCATCCAGGAGACTGCAGAGCATGTGGAGCCGGAACCATCCCAGGATTTGCCGAACGAGGATTCTTTCACACAGGAGGAGTTACAGGCTTTTTCTATGCAGATACCGGAGCTGGATGTGAAAACAGGACTGGGCTATTGCATGGAAAGTAAAATGTTTTACACAGAGATGCTGAATGATTTTAGTGACGGAAAAAAGGATGAGGAGCTGGCAGAATTTCTTCAGAAAGAGGATTGGGATAACTATCGGATTACGGTACATGCTCTGAAGAGTAATGCAAAGACAATCGGGGCATTGGAGTTGTCCGAGGAAGCACGAATACAGGAAATGTCAGCAAAGGAAAAACGTACAGAGGAAGTGGCCGCTAATCATCAGGCATTAGCAGAGCATTATAAGAGGCTGCAAAACCGCATCCGTACAGTGATTGAACGAATGTAACAAAGCGAAAATTCTTGACGTTTTGTATTGCGAAAAGTATAATGACCTGTAGATGCAGGGGAAGAATTGCCTGTGAGCAAAAGCTCTAAGAAACAGAGATTAGAAGGAGAATGAAAATGGCATTAGTGAAGAAGCCGGTGACCGGCATGAAAGATATTCTGCCTAAGGAGATGCAGATACGTGATTATGTAATCAGTGTGATAAAGGACACTTATAGAAATTTTGGATTTACTTCGATTGAGACTCCTTGCGTGGAGCATATTGAAAATCTGTCCAGCAAGCAGGGCGGAGATAATGAGAAGCTGATTTTCAAGATTTTGAAAAGAGGCGAGAAGCTGAATCTGGAGACAGCCGAGACAGAGGCTGACCTGGTGGACGGAGGCCTGCGCTATGACCTGACGGTTCCTCTTGTACGCTTTTATTCTAATAATGCCAATGACCTTCCGTCACCCTTTAAGGCACTGCAGATTGGCAGTGTGTGGAGAGCAGACCGTCCGCAGAGAGGACGTTACCGCCAGTTCCACCAGTGTGATATTGATATTTTTGGTGAGCCGTCTAATCTGGCTGAGATTGAACTAATTCTGGCTACGACGACAACGCTTGGCAGACTGGGATTTGAGAACTTTGAGATTCGCATCAATGAGAGAAGAATCTTAAAGGCGATGGCAGCCTACAGCGGTTTTGCAGAGGACAGCTATGATTTAGTATTTATCATTCTTGACAAGATGGACAAGATTGGCCTTGAGGGCGTCGAAAAGGAGCTTTTGGAGAGCGGCTTTGCAAAGGAGAGTGTCGACAAGTATCTGGAGCTTTTCAAGGGCATGGAGGGACAGACCAATGGTCTTTCCTATCTGGCTGAAAAGCTGGGTGATTATCTGGATGCAGATATCAGGGACAATCTGCAGGAAATTATCAACAGTGTGAGTGAGACAAAGACGGCGAAGTTTGAGATGGTATTTGACCCGACTCTGGTGCGTGGTATGTCTTATTATACAGGAACAATTTTTGAAATCTCCATGCCGGAATTTGGCAGCAGCTGTGGCGGCGGCGGACGCTATGACAAGATGGTGGGGAAATTCACCGGAAATGATGTACCGGCATGCGGATTCTCGATTGGCTTTGAGAGAATTGTAATGCTGTTGATGGAAAAGGGCTTCGAGGTGCCAAACCAGAACCGGAAGCAGGCATTTCTGATAGAAAAGGGTGTCGGAGGAGAAGCACTGTGCAAGGTTATCAAGGAGGCACAGGAGGCTCGTGCAAATGGCACGCAGGTGCTGGTGGCGCGTATGAATAAGAATAAGAAGTTCCAGAAGGAGCAGCTTATTAAGGACGGCTACACGGATATCAGAGAGTTTTATAAGGATTCGATATAATACAGAAAAGAGGAGCGAAAAGCAATGGCAGAGTCAATGAAAGGTTTAAAGAGGACACACCGCTGCACCGAGGTGTCTAAGGCAAATATCGGTGAGACCGTTACGGTGATGGGCTGGGTGCAGAAGAGAAGAAATCTGGGGAGTCTGATATTTGTAGATTTAAGAGACCGTTCCGGTCTGCTGCAGATTGTATTTGACAGCAATGATATCGGAGAAGCAGGCTTTGAGAAGGCAGGAACACTCCGCAGTGAGTTTGTTATCGCAGTTGTAGGAAGGGCAGAGGCGCGCTCCGGTGCTGTGAATGAGTCCATGGAGACAGGTGAAATCGAGATTCGTGCGACAGAGCTTCGTGTTCTTTCTGAGGCACAGACACCGCCGTTCCCGATTGAGGAGAATTCCCAGACGAAGGAAGAAATTCGTCTGAAATACCGTTATCTGGATTTAAGAAGACCGGATATCCAGAGGAATCTGATGATGAGAAGTAAGATTGCCACGCTGACCAGAGCATTCCTCGCAGAAGAGGGCTTTCTGGAAATCGAGACACCGACTCTGTGTAAGAGTACACCGGAGGGAGCCAGAGATTATCTGGTGCCAAGCCGTGTGCATCCGGGCAGCTTTTATGCGCTGCCGCAGTCTCCGCAGTTATTTAAGCAGCTTTTAATGTGCTCCGGTTATGACCGTTATTTCCAGCTTGCACGCTGCTACCGTGATGAGGATTTAAGAGCAGACCGTCAGCCGGAATTTACCCAGATTGACATGGAGCTGTCTTTCGTGGATGTCGATGATGTTATCGATGTAAATGAGAGACTTCTGGCGAAATTATTTAAAGAGGTACTGAATATTGAGATTCCGCTGCCGATTCCGAGAATGACCTGGCAGGAAGCAATGGATCGTTTCGGGTCCGATAAGCCGGATATCCGCTTCGGCATGGAATTAAAGGATATATCTGATTTGGTAAAGGACTGTGGCTTTGGT
>JAGANQ010000005.1 GCA_017624115.1 Lachnospiraceae bacterium | reverse complement strand
TTCATTTTAGATACCTCTCTGTTCAATAAGATTTTTTACTAACCGTGCAAAGTCAGTAATCTTATTTTACACTGAGGTATTTTTTTCTCAACCTTCTTTCTTGGAATTCCCTATATTTGAATTATACAGGAAGCTCCTAAATTATCATAACATTAACCATATTATACACCCTAATCCGCATTGCCACCATACCAGAATGAAATCTTTTCATCGTCCCTCAGAATGCCAAAAAGCTGCCGTAAAATATCTTTCAATTTTACGACAGCCCTCTGTCATTATTTTAGGAGTTTTTAACTTAGTCATCCACACCCTGCAAAGCATCATAGCCAGCTTCACCGGTACGAACCTTTACTACATTTTCTACATCGTATACGAAAATCTTACCATCGCCGATATGTCCGGTGTACAGTACCTTTCTTGCAGTCTCAATAACCTGAGCCACCGGTACCTTGGCAACTACGATTTCTACCTGAATCTTAGGAAGCAGCTGCATCTCAACCGGAATACCACGGTAATATTCCATAGCACCCTTCTGCATACCACATCCTAAAACCTGTGTTACAGTCATACCTGTTACACCGATTTCGTTCATGGCAAGCTTGAGAGCTTCGAACTTCTCCTGCTTTGTCAATATCTCGACCTTTGTAATCTTCACATCAGAAGCTACCGGCTTCGTGTCAGCCTTTACCTGTACCGGAACAGCATCATCTACCGGTGTGCTGCCATAAGCAGACGGCTCATCTGCATAATTACTCATAACAGGACTTGATGGAAGGAAGTCTGCATAAGCACTTGTAAGACCATGCTCTGTAGCATCCAGACCAAGAATCTCTTCTCTCTTGGAAACACGCAGACCGATTGTCTTATCAATCACAGTAAAGATAATGGTCATGGTAACTGCTACCCATGCCAGAACAGCAACTACTCCGAGAAGCTGAATTCCAAACATCTTAGCTCCGCCGCCATAGAAGAGACCGCCATCTAACGCAAACAGACCTGTCATCAGTGTTCCTAAAAGACCACAGGCACCATGTACACCAACCGCACCTACCGGGTCATCAATTGTTAATACCTTATCTACAAACTCAATTACCAGAACAACCACAATACCAGCTGCAATACCGATAACTGCTGCACCTGCCGGGCTTACTACATCACAGCCTGCGGTAATTGCTACCAGACCTGCCAGAGAACCATTCAGTGTCATGGAAACATCCGGCTTCTTATAACGAATCCATGTGAAAATCATCGTTGCACATGTTGCACATGCTGTTGCAAGATTTGTTGTCACGAATACGCTGCCTGCTGTTACAATCGCATCACCTTCCATGGACACGGTAGAACAGCCGTTAAATCCAAACCAGCAGAACCAGAGAATAAATACACCAAGTGCACCTAATGTCAAGCTATGTCCAGGAATTGCTCTCGGTTTTCCGTCCTTACTATACTTGCCCACACGAGGTCCGAGAATCTTTGCTCCGATTAACGCCGCGCAGCCTCCAACCATATGTACTGCTGTAGAACCAGCAAAATCATGGAAGCCTAACTGAGCCAGCCAGCCGCCGCCCCAGATCCAGTGACCGGATACCGGGTATACAAACAGGGAAATCAATAAGCTGTACAAACAATACGAAATGAATTTTGTTCTCTCTGCCATTGCTCCAGATACGATAGTTGCTGCTGTTGCACAGAACACGGTCTGGAAAATAAGGAAAGCATAGAACGGCACTCCCGAAGGAGTTACAGCGGAATAATCGCCTCTGGTGAAGAAATCAAGTCCACCAAAGAAGCCATTGCCGCTTCCAAACATGATGCCAAATCCGATGAACCAGAAAATCGGTGTACCGATGCTGAAGTCCATCAAATTCTTCATAATAATGTTACCTGCATTTTTTGCCCGGGTGAATCCTGTCTCTACCATAGCAAAACCAGCCTGCATAAAAAATACAAGTGCAGCGCCTAAAAGCACCCAGATTGTGTTTACTGCTGAATATTCCATACACAATTCCTCCCTCTTCTTGTTTCATAAAGAGATATCTGCTGTCATTCCTGCGCTGTCAAACGAAACAGGCGTGTAGTTATTGCTTGCTCAATAACTACACGCCTTCGTGTTCCTGTCGATATCTCTCTATGACTATGGTTTGAATTTTATCTCGAAGATGATAAAAAATATTGAAAAAATCAGACGCTTTTTGTATACTAAAAAAAGCAGAAAAGAAAGGGGGCATCCATTTGAATACCAGCATGATAGCACAGCTGCCGGAGCATGGCAGTTCACAGCCCCTTTTATCTCTTTATACAAGACAATACCGTGAACATACAGTCAGTGAACCTTGTTCCCTGCTGTTTTATGAATTCTATGCCACAGAAGATGTCATTACCTATATTCCAAACGGCTGCATGGATTTTCTTATCCACGAAAATGATACGGAGGGTCATTTTTTTAATCCTTCCGCTACCTATGAAAGTGTATCGTGTATCGCGGGCAGCCGCTATTTCGGTGTGCGCTTTCCGACCGGTGTTCTTCCAAGCCGTCACTTTCATTCTGAATATTATACAGCCAATCTTCTCCGGCTGGCAGCCTTTGAAGAAAGAATCTCATGGTTTACCCGTAATTTTCAGCCGGAACAGCAGTCTATGACTGTGAGCGAGCCGGTTCACTATATGCTGGAACAGATATGCCTGTCCAACGGAACCATCTCCATCCATGAGCTGTCTAATGTTCTGTGCTACTCAGAACGTCATATTCACCGTCTCTTTCTCGGTCATATGGGCTACAGCCCAAAGCTCTACAGCCGGATTATCCGCTTCCAGTCTGCTCTTGCCGAGATGCTTGCATCACCCGGAAAAAGCAACTCCGATTTCATCAAGCATCTTGGATACTCCGACCAGGCGCATTTCCAGCGTGAATTCAAGGAATTTACCGGTCTGACCCCGAGACAGTTTATCAATCTATTTCTAAGCACAACCCTGCGCTCCTGAGATGGGGCGCAGCTACATGATAGGGGAAAGCAGTCTTGACACCTGCTCCTTTATCCGCACAGAAAGCTTCCTCCGGCTGTAATCGTAAGGTGTAATCTCCGTACACTTTCCCAAATCCTTTAAGAAAATGCTTTCCAGCTGTCTCGTAACCTCCGAACTGTATATCACAGCATTTACTTCAAAATTCAGATAAAAGCTGCGCATGTCCATATTCGCCGTTCCATAGCTCGCTGCAAGACCGTCCACCATAATTCCCTTGGCATGAAGAAATCCATTATCATAGGTATAACATCTGGCTCCCGCATCCAGAAGCTCCCCGGCAAAGGAATAGGTTGCCCAATAGACAAACGGGTGATCCGGCTTGCACGGTATCATCAGCTTCACATCCACGCCTGACATTGCTGCTATACGCAATGCACCCATTACTGCCTCGTCCGGGATAAAGTATGGTGTCTGAATATAAATATTCTTTTTTGCTTTACTGATCAGACGCAGGTAATTATCTCGGATTTCCTGGTATTTCGAGTCCGGCCCGCTTGATACAATCTGGATTCCGGTGCTGCCCTTAGGCTCCGTTTCAGGAAAATATCCCTCGCGGGAAAACAGATTATCCTTTGCCGCATAATTCCAGTCCAGAATAAAACGTATCTGAAGCTGTGCCACTGCAGAACCTTCAATCTTTAAATGGGTATCTCTCCAGTAGCCGAATTTCTTATCCAGCCCGATATACTCCTTACCGATATTAAATCCACCTACAAACGCAGTTTTCCCGTCAATTACAGCAATCTTTCTGTGATTTCTATAATTGATACGAAGCTGCAGACGCTTGAACAGCGGCGGGAAGAATATCGCCACCTGAATCCCCTGCTTTCTGAGCTTCTTCCAGTAGGAGGATTTTACAAATCTGCCTCCCATTCCGTCGCAGAGCACTCTGACCTCGACACCCTCCTCTGCCTTTTTCACCAGATGCTTCACAATCCGTTCAAAGAGAATATCGTTTTTGATAATGTAATATTGAATATGAATAAACTTTTCTGCACTGTCAATTGCTTCAATCAACGCATCAAACTTCTCATTGCCGTCTGTGTATATCGTGACCTTATTGTCATCTGAATACGCCGCCTGCATTGCCTCCAGATTATAAAGCACAAGATCATGGTAATCATCCAGGGCACTGTCTGACAGATTAAATTCATTACGGAAGATAATCTCCTCCTGCTTCTGAATCTGTGAATTCAGACTGTCCTCCATTTCCTTCATACGAAACATTTTCCGTTTGCGCATGTCCTGCCCCATCAGAAGATAGAGCACAAATCCCACTACCGGGACGAAATACAGCACAAGCAGCCATGTCCAAACCGTTTTCGGGTCACGTCTCTGGAAAAAGACAATCGCGATTGACAGCAGTGCATTCAAAAACAGCAAATGCTCCATTATCCAGCTGCCGCCAGCCGCAGCGCCCTGCCATATTGACTCAAATACCGCCATATCCAACATATTACTCATCACTATCCTTTTTCATGTATGTAAATAAAAAGCTTTTCTTTTCCGTAAAATAATGATACAATACTATATGTCCTATACGGACAACTGATTAACATCATTCAGGAGGGTATTTTATGAAAACCGTATTAACTGTTATCCTGGTGATTCTGATTATCCTTGTCGTTCTTCTTGGCATTCTCGCATATTTTGGCAGAAAAGCACAGAAAAAACAGGCTGAACAGAAAGCAACCATGGACGCTATGGCTCAGACCATGTCACTGTATATTATTGATAAGAAACGTATGAAGCTGTCGGAGGCTAATCTTCCGAAAATCGTTACCGAGTCCACTCCGAAATATTTACGCTGGGCAAAAATGCCTATGGTTAAGGTCAAAGCAGGCTCCCGTGTTATGACACTTTTGTGCGATGAGCCGGTATTTGCCCAGATACTCCCGATGCAGGAAGTAAAAGCTACTGTAAGCGGTATCTACATAACAAGTGCCAAACGTGTCCGCGGACCTGTCCCGGAACCAAAGACAAAAAAGGGATTCCTGTCCCGTTTTAAGAAAAAAGGCTGATGTCTCCAGCCTTTTTTTCTTTTACAGAAATGCTGATTTTACAGTCAGAAACAAATTCATAATTGATATCCAGTGAATAATCTATCTTAACATTTATCGCAGCCGTTTCCTCCTCCACATCAATGCGGTTCGTGGAAAGGCCTATCAGCAGATTGCCAAACGGTGTGTCATAATAGGTCATATTCTTCTGCTTCTCTTCAAATACCATATGGACATTGGTGATACCTTTCTTCGTGATATCTACCATATGCTCATTGAACTTAATCATATTTCTGGTAGTTCCCTCAAAGCCCTCCATCGCCTCATCAAATATCAGATAATGTTTATCGTTTTTCTTATAATAATCTGCAACGGTAATCATCTCAACTGCTTCTTTATTCGCCTCGGAAAACTGCAGTCCCGATATTGATACCAGTACTTCTTTATCCATGTGCATCCTCTGCTTTCTCTAGTACATCGTTTCGTAAATAACTACACCAATAACGTAGAATATTTTTTCGAGTGCGCATGGCAAAAAACGTAGGCGTAGCGGGCTACGTCGAGGCTTTTTGCTATGTGCAATCGGGAAAATAGGCAAGTTATTTGGTGTAGTTATTTAGAAATCGGTGTACTAGTATACTAGTATTTTTCTATGTTAATCTGAGTGGTGTCTGCCACAGAGCACGGCAAAATCGTCTCCGCAAACTTTCGGAAGTTATCCGGTGTATCACTGACATAAAAGGTATGCATTGCTTCTCTGTCCTGCTTTTGCTCTGTATTTTCCAGTCCTTCCTCCTTCAAAAGTGCCTTAAGCTCCCTCGCCGTCTCATATGCCGGGTTTACCAGCGTAACCTGATTTCCCATCACCCTGCCGACGGTAGAAGAAATCAGCGGATAATGGGTACAGCCCAGAATCAGGGTATCTATCTGCTCTTTTTTCAGTCCCTCCAGGTACCGTGACGCAATTTCCTCTGTGATAGGGTCATTGAGGAAAGTACCTTCCTCCACCAGCGGAACAAATAACGGACATGCCTTTCCGATTACAGTAAGCTGCGGATTAAGCTCCTCCAGAAAATGAGTATAAACCTTGCTGTTAATGGTTGTCTCTGTAGCAATAATACCGATTTTTCCGTTTCTGGTCGCAGCTGCCGCCGTCCTTGCTCCTGCCTTTATCACACCGATAATCGGTATATCCAGTTCTTCTCTGACCTCTTCAAGGGCAACTGCACTTGCTGTATTACAGGCAACCACAATCGCCTTTACCTCCTGCGTCTTTAAAAAGCGGATAATCTGCCTTGAATATTTTATTATCGTATCGCGCGATTTGCTTCCGTAGGGAACACGTGCGGTATCTCCGAAATAGACAATTTTCTCATCCGGAATCTGACGCATAATCTCTCTTGCAACCGTAAGCCCGCCTACGCCAGAGTCAAATACGCCTATGGGCGCTTTTCTGTCTGCCATGACGTTCCTCCTATCTGTTGTATCTTAAAAGCGCGCTGTCAATCAGCTTATCAATTAAAGCCGGCTTACTGATTCCCTTCTGCTCCCACAGCATCGGATACATACTGATACCTGTAAATCCCGGAAGTGTATTAATCTCGTTAAAAACAACCTCATTGGTGTCCTTCTTCAGGAAAAAGTCTACTCTTGACAGCCCGAAGCAGTCCAACGCGCGGAAAATCTTCACGGCAGCCTCACGGATTTCCTCCTCCTTGCCTTCCGGCAGTACCGGGGAAAGGTCTGTTTTAGACTCTGCATTGTGATACTTCGCCTCATAGTCATAAAAATCTGCTGCTGCCAGCACCTCGCCCACACCGGAGGCACGGCAGTCTTCACCGCCAAGTACGGCACATTCCAGCTCCCTGCCGATAATGGTTTCCTCTACCAGTATCTTCCTGTCATGCTCTGCCGCACCTGAAAGACCTGCTTCCAGCTCCGCGCGGTTTTCTGCCTTTGATACCCCACGGGAGGAGCCTGCATTGGAAGGCTTGATAAATACCGGATAGGAAAGCTTTGCTTCTATTTTTTCTACTACCTTATTCATCTCCTTAAGCTCCGCACGCATAACCGGAACATAAACTGCCTGGCGAATTCCCAGTGTATCTACTACCAGCTTTGTATAGAGCTTATCCATAGACACACTGGAAGCCAGCACACCACAGCCCACATACGGGATCTTTGCCAGTTCCAGAATGCCCTGTACGGTTCCATCCTCTCCGTATAAGCCGTGAAGCACAGGAAATACCGCATCCAGCTTTTTCTCGCTGACTCTGCCGTCCTCCATGAAAATCACGGTTTTCTTCGTAGCCTCCGGTGAAATAACTGCACGCACTCTGGAATTCCTCCAGCTTCCATCCTCTATCTGCTCTACAGAATCTACCTTCAGCCAGTCGCCCTCTTTGGTGATACCGATGAGGATCTGCTCATACTTTTCCTTATCCATACTGGAAATCACGTTTACTGCTGACATGCAGGAAACCTCATGCTCGGAGGACTGTCCCCCGAATAATACTGCTATTGTTTTCTTCATATTTTGCCTCTCATTCCGCTCAATATTCACTGTCTATATTGTATGTTTATGTATTCTGTTTCATGTACAACTCTTACTTATTTTACTCTCAACACATCTTTTATGCAAGATTTTTCAGAATAAAGACTTCCTTTCTGGTCAATACTCCCATTAAGATATTTCTCCGCTTTATGCTGCATATGCCTGAAGCCGGAATCACCACTATCTGCTATAACAGGAGGTATTTATGAAAAGCTTGCGTTATTCCTTCCGCCGACGCCGGATGCTGCGTCAAAATCTGATACTTATTGCCTTAACCATACTTATCTGGATTTTCGGTGGAATATATATAACTCTCATCAGGGAGGAGCGCACACTGGCTGTACAGCAGAATCTTGCTGAGCAGGTAGTGCGCTTCCATGTTCTTGCCAACAGTAACAGCTCCGAAGACCAGGCACTAAAGCTTCTGGTCAAAAATGCTGTTCTCGAATATATGTCCGAGCCGCTTGCCCGCTGCGAGACTGCATCAGAAGCGCTGGACATCCTCGATAAAAATACCGGCAGCATTATCCGTGTAGCCAGACAGGTTATCGAGGAAAACGGTTACTCCTACTATGTTACTGCCGGCATTGAAGAAGTTTTTTTTCCTGTAAAATCCTACGGTGATGTCACTTTCCCTGCCGGTTTGTACACTGCTTACCGCATCATCATCGGGGAAGGTGACGGAAATAACTGGTGGTGTGTGCTCTATCCACCGTTATGTTTTATCGACATCACCCATGGCATTGTTCCTGAAGAATCAAGGGAACAGCTTCGCTCTGTTCTCACTGAAGAGGAATATCTGGCAATAACCGAAATGCCGGATGACAGCAGTGTGCTGTTTGACGCATCAGAAAATCCCAGGGAGGTCTATCTGCGCTTCCGCATCCTCACGTTTCTGAATCCATAGCCTACATAAGCCTGTCAGTTCTTAATTTTCTTCGATACTGCTGACTCCTGATTGTCAATATGCTTGCGGCTTGCGTCTCTGGCTCCATCTACATCATGGCATTTAATTCTGCTGATGATTTCTGCGTGTTCCTCAGCAAGTGTACCGCGCTTATCCTTATCCTTGATATACTCCATGCGATAGCGGTACATCTGCTCACGCAGATTATTCAGCATCTGAATCAGACGTTCATTCTTCGTCCCCATATATATCAGCTCGTGGAATTCTACATCCATTTCTGCTATTTTTGTTAAATCATCTCCCGGAATCACTTTCCGAAATTCCTCCAGCTGCTTCTCTGCCTCGGCAATCTCTTCCTCAGACATTCTCTGGCAGGCAAGCTCTGCAGCCAGCTCCTCCAATGCCTTTCGGACCTCCAGAACATCCCTCAGGCTTTTTTCCGTAATACTGGAAACCTCTGCGCCCTTTCTCGGTACCATAACTACGAGTCCTTCCAGCTCGAGCTTACGGATGGCCTCCCTTACCGGTGTACGGCTGACTCCCAGACGTTCCGCAAGCTGTATCTCCATCAGCCGTTCTCCCGGCTCCAGCTCACCTCTGAGAATCGCCTGGCGCAATGTATTGAATACGACATCTCTCAGCGGCAGATAGTCGCCAATCGCTACCTTTAAATCTTCCTGCATCTCTATTCCCTCCCTGCCTGTAATACGCTTACCTGCTGCGCATTTACCGGCTCTGCTTCATATATCTGTTTCGCCAGTCCTGTTTTCTTCAATGCTTCGGCTGCACTGTGTATGGTCTCTTCCTTATTAAAAATCCCAAAAACAGTCGGGCCGCTTCCACTCATCAGCACATTTTCTGCACCATGTTCTCTCATAGAATCTTTAATGTCCTTAATGACAGGATATGCCGGAATTGTCACCGTCTCCAGCACATTTCCAAGACGGTCAATAACTCCCCGCAGTTCTCCTGCCTTAATCGCCTCTGCCATTCCATCGATATCAGGATGTACTCTCAGTTCATCTGCCTTCAGATTTTCATAGACAAATCTGGTAGATACACTGACGGACGACTTTGCAATTAAAATATAACAGTCCGGCACAGGCGGCAGCGGTGTCAGTATCTCACCGATTCCCTCAGATAATGCTGTTCCGCCAATAATGCAGTATGGCACATCCGCTCCCAGCTTCACGCCGCGCTTCATCAGCTCTTCATCTGACAGTCCCAGTGAAAACAAGCGGTTAACACCTCTCAGGACTGCAGCGGCATCGGTGCTGCCGCCAGCCATACCGGCTGCCACAGGAATATGCTTTCGCAGATTAATTCTCACTCCCTGTTTTATATGAAATTCTTTTCTGAGAGAATCCGCCGCGCGGTATGCCAGATTTCCCTCGTTCACCGGAAGCCACGCAAGATTTGTTTTCAGCTCAATGCCCGGTGTATCTGTCCGCTCCAGTTCCAGCATATCATACACGCTGACTGTCTGCATAATCATGCGAACCTCATGATAGCCGTCCTCTCTCTTTCGCACTACATCCAGACCAAGATTTATTTTTCCATATGCTCTCAAGCTTATCTTTTCTGACATTTCTTCACTCTTTTCCTACACTTAAGTAACTGTTTCCCCTTAGCATTTCAGAGATTGACTTCTGACAGTTACGTATTTTGTATACAAACATTTTTCATTATAACATGCTCTCCCTGTTTTGTCCATATATCCACATACACTATAAAGTTTTTTTCATTTCCGCCGATAACATATATGAAACAAGCGGATGTCTCTGTCTGAGACAAAAATGATTGCCAGGGAGGGTATCATATGAGCATGAATATAAACGGAATTAGCAATGAACCAGTTTCTACTGATGCACTCTATACGAAGAATGTATCTACTACAGCAGCTACTGCTGCTGAAAAAACAACCACAGAGGACAAGGGTGTCGTCTACGAATCCTCAGCTAATAAAGCAGAAGACTCAAGTAAAACAATCTATACACAGAATACAGACCTTGTGAACAAGCTCAAGGCAGACGCAGAGCAGAAAACCGCTGCCTTCCGCCAGATGGTAGAGTCCATGCTGACCAAGCAGGGTAAGGTATTCAAAAATGCAGATGATATGTGGAAGCTTCTTGCCAAGGGTGATTTCACCGTCGACAAAGCTACTGCAGAAGCTGCTCAAAAGGAAATCGCAGAGGACGGCTACTGGGGCGTAGAGCAGACCTCTGACCGTATTCTTTCTTTCGCAGAAGCACTGACAGGCGGTGCCCCTGAAAAGATGGAAAGTATGCGAGAAGCCTTCATCAAAGGCTATAAGCAGGCTACCGGTGCATGGGGCAGGGATTTGCCGGATATCTCCCAGAAGACTTATGATGCTGTTATGAAGAAGTTCGATAACTACGGTAAAGAAGATGATACTGTAGTGAAAGAAGCTGCTGACAGCGAAAAAACATTAGCTTAACTGAATGTGTATACATACTGTACATAATATAACCTTTCCCGGGGACTTATCTCCGGGAGAGGTTTTTATCCTTTTGTCGAATGGTTGTTGTTTACAACTCCCTTTCATATATGTTATTATTATCTCGTAAATGGATCGCAGGAATGTCATTCTGGCCGCCCTATCCTCTGACCATATCGGTCAACTTATCCAAATAATAAATGATAACCAACAATAGCATTACCTTCTCTATCGTGGATTGGGTAATGTTTATTTGCCACCACAAGTAAAAGGAGACAATCTCTATGGAAAAAGAAAACGAAATGCAACAAACAAATGAAGTCCCACAATCAACAGATGATATATCTCACATTTTTGATAAGACATTCAAAAAAATTTTGACACTGTCATCCACCGCTGTAATTAACCTCGTGAACGGTCTGTTTGATACCAATTATCCCACAGAAAGCACCATCACCTACAACTGGACAGAATTTGTCGACAAGAATTTAAAGCATATTCTTGCCGATACGATTATTACTATCAACGGAGTCTGCAGTTATCACATGGAAGCTCAAATGACCACAGATGCCGACATCGTTCTTCGTGTATTTGAATACGGCTATAGTCATGCAAACCGAAACGCGCAAAAGGAACGAAATAGTCATAAAATCATCTTTCCTGAACCGAAAATTATCTACCTGTATTCTGATTCACCTGCGCCGGACGACTATCTACTGGAGCTGGATTTTGGAACGCAGGGAAGCTTTTATTATCATGTGCCCACCTTTAAGTTCTTAGAAACTTCTACCGAGGAATTAAACAGAAAAAAACTGGTGATTCTGATTCCTTTTTCTCTTCTAAAACTCAGAAAATCCATGCAGAAAGAATGTTCCAAAGAAAATCTTGAAGCATTGAAAAACCTGATTCAGAATGATATAATCGGAAGTATCAACGAGAATCTGCTAGTAGGTAACATTACAGAATATGATGCGCGAATATTAAAGCGTCTGACACATAAACTGTATTTACATATCTACTCTCACTACAAGGAATTGGAGGAGGTAACCGAGATGACTGACGAATCGTTTCTTCTTGACATTGAGATAATGGAAAAAGAGCATCAGAAGGAGTTAGCTGAAATGCAGGCTGAAAAGGATGCGGCTCTGGCTGAAAAAGATGCAGTTCTGGCTGAAAAAGATGCAGCTCTGGCTGAAATTTCTTTATTAAAGAAAAAATTAGAAGAAGCAGGAATTGCGTTATAGACAGCAAAATGGGGCTGTTCAATTTGATCAGCCCCGTTTTACCGGCTTTCACGCATACCACTTCGCCTGCGCCTGATACATCTGATAATACAACCCTTTCTTCTTCATCAGTTCATCATGTGCACCCATATCCACGATTCTTCCGGCATCCATCACGATAATACGGTCTGCCATATGTACCGAACCCAGTCTGTGTGTCACGATAATCGCTGTTTTATCCTTTGATATCTCTGCAAATTTCCGGTAAATATTAGCTTCCTCTATCGGGTCTATCGCTGCGGTCGGCTCGTCAAGGATAATCATATCATGCCCACGGTACAGCCCTCTGGCAATCGCCAGTCTCTGCCACTGTCCGCCGGACAGGTCAATTCCTCCGAAATCCTTTCCAAGCATCGTATCCATTCCTTCTGTGAACTTGCCATTATCAAGTGGGAAATCCGCCTGGCGCAGCACAGGCTCTGCATTCTTTCTGCTCTCACCGTCTGATATCTGCGCATTCTCCCTTACCGTCATCTTATAGCACTGATATTTCTGGAATACAGAAGACACACCGCGATACAGGGTCTTTGGTGATATCGTGGTTACATCAATTCCATCTATTTTCACAGACCCATCCGTCGGCAGGTACATTCCTGTCAGGATTCTCGTGAGCGTTGACTTACCAGACCCATTTACTCCAACGACGGCAAGCGTTTCACCCTTGCGGATTGTAAGATTGATATCCTCAAGTGCTTTCTTGTCACTGCATGGGTAAGAGAAGTCTACATTTTTCAAAACAATTTCATTTCTTTCCAGCTTTTTCTCATAAGTACCCTCACGCTCCGGCAAATCCAAAAATGCAAAATAATTCTGTGCCGGACCAAAACTGCGCATAATTTCATAAATCCGGTGATTAAATACATCCTCCATCCGGTCAAACATCTGGTCGAGAGAAGAAAATATCGCTGCAAAAGCACCAATTCCCATATCTCCACGCATCAGATAGCAGAACATTAGAACAATTGTTCCTACATAGCCAAAAAGCGATACAAAACGCAGTACCACCTCCACAAGCTCTGATTTCTTCGTTGCATCCCAGTTGAGCACTGTCGCACGTCTCAGATTCTCCCGAAACAGATTTCCAAAATAGTTATCTGCTCTCCAGAGCCTCGTTTCTTTCGCATACTCACGACTATAGATACATCTGCCAAAATACTCATATTTTCTGCGGTAAGGTGCTGCCTGATTTTCGAGATTTGCATACATCTTCCTTCGAATCTGCGAGCTTATAATAACCGGAATAAAGGATATTGTAAACATCACTAACAGCATTGGTTTAACAGAGAAAAAATAGCATCCCATGAAGATAAAATACGCTGCTTCTCTCAATCCGATCACCAGCACCGCAGTTACCGCCTGAATGGATGCCTCAATTCCCGCGGCTGCTTTATTGATAGAATCCAGTAAACGATTATCCTCATATACAATCGGGTCAATACGGGATGCCTTATCATTTAATGCTTTTCCCATATACCCCATAATTACCTGAAATAAGTTAATCTCAAGCAGCTCACCGGCCGCCTGCATAACCAATGTCAGTATCAGAAAAGCTGCCATAACAATACCACATTTCACCGCAAACGCGACATTTTCATTTCCATATACGAGCTTTTCCACCGCATCAAAAAAGCTCTGTTTGAACAAAACATTGGCAGCCGTACATGCTCCTCTGCCCACTGTCAAAATAAGAAACAGCATAAATAGTTTTGAACAGTTTTTCCAGCCTGTTTCCACCACATACCTTACCATTTTGAACAGACCATACTTTTTTTCCTTCATCTATGCTCCCCCTTCCGATGTCACATACCAGCTTTGCTGCGCCTTATACATCTCTGCATATGAGCCGCCCCGCTGCAGCAGCTCTTCATGGCTTCCCTGTTCCTGAATACAACCATCGCCAATCACAAAAATATGATTTGCCAGCTTGGTAGAGCCAAGCCTGTGACTGATAAAAATAGTCGTCCTGTCCTTACTGATTTCCCCGAACAGCTCATACAACTGACTTTCACTGATAGGGTCAAGTGCTGCCGTTGGTTCATCCAGTATCAGTAATGGCGCCTCATTCATCAATGCACGCGCCATCGCCACCTTCTGCCACTGTCCGCCGGATAAGTCAACGCTGTCGGCATCCAGCTTGCCAAGTCTTGTCGCATATCTGTGTCTCAAAGAAGTAATCGCCTCGTGAATCCCCAGCTTTTGGGCAAGCAGGTGCATCCGCTTCTTCGATTCCATTTCATGTATTGTTCCTATATTACCAATCTGAATGTTATCTTCCACCGATATATAATATCTTGCAAAATCCTGATACACACCAGAGAATACTTTTTTCCATTCCTTTGGAGAATAGCTTCTTAATTCCCTGCCATTCAGCAGAATCTCTCCCTCATAATCCGTATAAAGTCCGGTCAGAAGCTTAATAAGGGTTGATTTTCCTGCACCATTTTCCCCAACGACAGCATAATGCTGTCCCCTTTCTATTTTCATGGAAAAATCCTGCAAAATATTTGTCTCAGCTCCCGGATAATGGAAAGTCACATGCTTAAATTCCAGTTCTTTAAACTCTATTATACCTGCATCCTCTGTATCTGCCGCTTCCATTCCTGTCTGTCTTTCCGGCAATGCAGCAAATTGTGTCAAATCTCTCATATATTCGCGAAATTTTGCAATTTGCGATACTGCCTTGCTCATCTCCCAGCCCATCAGATTTACAAGGTCATATACTGCTGTGGACAGAGAAACAAACAGGCCTACCGTTATTTCTCCGGAGGCAGTTAACGGAATCATAATAATGACAATGGCAGAAGACAAAACACTTGTCAGTATACTTCCAGCATTAATGCTGGCAGTAAACATTGCTTCTGCCTTAAAATTGATTTTTCTGGCTGCATCATACTGATTATGCCATTGCTGATTTACAAAACTGCTATAGCCAAACAGGCTTCTCTCCTCTACTGCCTCGCGCCCGGTTAAAAGGTCAAAAAAGTAATGATGACGCCTTTCATAAACAGCCGCCGTCTCATTCGCTTTATAAATTTTCTTTCCGCCGCGTAAAGATACAGCAATCAATGGCACTGTCATAACTGTAACCACTATCGCCAGCCACCAGACATGCATCCCTATAATAATTAGCACCCCGGCAATTCTCGGAATGTAAATAACGAAAAAATTTAAAAAGCGCTGCAGCATCTCACTTATATTCCGTTCCAGTTTATCCGTGATACGGTTTATCAGTTCTTCCGTGTCAGGATTCTCCAACAAACAGTACCGAAGTCTTGAACGCTTTTCTGTACATTCATTTAAAAATTGCTCATTCCCTTTAATTACAATATGCTTTGTAAACAGCCTTCCTATATTATAGGAAACCCTCTTCCAGCTTACCATAAGCATCAATATGATAAACCACGTTAGAGCACTCCTGTCAAATGTTCTGTTCATAACCGCAGCTACTGCTGAATCTACGAACTCTGCCACGACCACTACCTGTAACACATTTACCAGCATAGTGATTACCTTCTGCAGTGTAACCACTATTGTGCTCACAGGCGCACAGCTAAATGGTATGCGGAACATGTCAAGCCAGGTGTATTTTCGTTTCTTCAATACAAACATCTCTCTATCCCCCTTTGCATATGTGTTTGCATCCTTATTATATCAGACTCCTTTTTTCCATACCTGACTTGTAATAATTCGTTCCCACTTTGTAATAATTCGTCTTTTTAAATATTATCTAATCCCTCATCTTTTTATCCTCAAATTCATACAGCAGAGCATTCACCGTAAACCATCCCTGCTCAGCCTTCCAACGGATTGCACCGTGATATTTCTCCACAATGTCCATGACATTTTTCATGCCTATGCCATGTGCCGCCTTGTCATCTTTGCTGGTTTCCAGCATGGCGTATTCCTGCAAATCACTGGATTGTCCGTCCAACTGCCCATCATAGGTATTCTTGATAAGGACCACCAGATTCGACATTTTATACTGCAGCTTCAACACGATTTTCGCCTTTTCCTTCTGCTCCATCCGCTCACACGCCTCTATCGCATTGTCCAGAAGATTGCTTAAGAATATCACCAAATCCATACTGTTATAATTCATTTCCTTCGGTATATTCAGCTCTACCTCCATCGGTATACCTCTGCTCTGCGCATAATTTTTCTTCATATCCACAGCAAAGTCCATCATCAGATTACCGGAATCCGTATCACAGCCTGTCCTGTTATAATTCGTGCCCATACTGTCTATGTATTTTCCAATCTCCGTAAGAACTCCGCCAGACTCCTTGTCTTCCCCATTTTTGCAGAGATGCTTCAACACACCAAAATGATTATTCATATCATGCCGAAACGCCAGTGTCTCCTTTCTGGTCTTCTGAAAGCCCTCATACCACTCCTGATAAAGAACCGCCTGCTTCTGATACACTCTGCTCTCTGTTTCCAGACGGCTCTTCTCCGCCGATATAAAATAAAAAATGTATCCCAGAAAATTCAAAACAGTCAGAAGCCCCAGCACAATAATCTGCCCCACAGACAGCTCGTTCAGATTCAGGAAGCTCACGTCCATAAGTAGCATTCCCACGAAGCAGCCCGCACAAACGCAGAAGAAGCCCACACGGTTCTTCCACACCGCATCATGATTTTCCCACCTTTTCCATGAATAAAAGATTATCTGAATAACAGCAACCGCAAGCATCTGCGACAGAATCAGTACCAGACAGGATATTTGTCCGCTATTGTGCAAAAGCTCTGCATCACAAATACCGCACAGCATAAACAGCCCCATTCCAAGCAGCTCCAGTCCCGCTGTAATAACTGCAAATATCAGCATCTGCCAAATACTTTTCACAAGATATAACAGGTTATTTTCCATTCCAAATATCACTCTTTCTTATTCACGACAATTTCCACAGTTCCATACATTTCTCTCTGGTGCTGACACGATACGCCTGACTGATGTTAAATGTCCACCTGTCTTCATCATTTTCCAGCGTCACCGTATGATAATTGATTTCCTTCAGATATCGGGTATTAATAATCACAGACTGGCTGATGCGCCAGAAATTATTACTCATTTTCAGAAGCGTCTGTTCCACCTCGTCCATTTTTCCATAATACCGCTCTTCCCCGTCCTTCAGCATCAATATAATCTGTCTCTTCTCACTGGTAATAAACCAGATATCCTTTAAGAGCACCCTGTAAAAATGTCCTTTGATGCTATATTCCAGTGCCGGCCGATTGTCACACTGCTGGAGTGCCTTTTGAAACACATGGTTAAATTCATCCCATTTGATAGGCTTTCTGAGGAATCCGCACGGCTGCACATCAAATACCTCATAGACATACTGATGAAACCCCGTCATAAAGACAATAAGTGTGGTCGGATAGCGCTTCTTGATATTTTCAGCCACAGAGATTCCATTGTCTTTTCCAAGCTCTATATCCAGAAACACAATATCATAAGGTGCCATCTCTTCTATCTCATACAGTAACTCCTCTGCATTCAGAAATGGATAGATCTCCATCCTGTCCTCTGTTTCTTTCTGCAGTTTCTCCAAATACCTGTTTACTTCCTCAATAATTTCTTTTTCATCATCACAAATTGCTATACGCATATTGCTTCCCCCTGTTTCTGCAAAACACGCTTATGTATGTCTTAGTTTCACCATTATAACAAAGAGAAACCGATAAATGCAAGTAGGCTCTGGTATATTTCCCGCAGGAAACACTCCCAGAGCCTGACATACATATTTTACAGTTCTTCTACCTTCTTCATCAGCACCAGCTTATCTCCCGGACGAATCTTGTCATCCTTAAGCCCATTGATAAATTTTATACTATCCACAGTAGAATAAAATCTCTTGGCAATTTTCCATAGAGTATCCCCAGGCTTCACTACATAGCCCACAATACCAGGCAATGATTGTATCTGCTCCATATCATATGGCTTCGCCGTAATATCTGTGATAATTTCTGTTTCAAGCTGCTGCATAATCAGCGCATCCAGACTGAGAACTGCTTTAAGCTCAATCTCTTCGCTGTTAATCATCACTGCTCCCAGTTGTTCCATCGCACACTCCAGATGCCAGGTACAGCCCGGGGTAATACCCGGAGCTTCTATCTTGTGTGTAAAAGGCAATACACCGGAAATCATCTGCAGCGGCTCTTTATCGTCCAGAGCTGCATACAGAAGTGTCACATATACTGCTCCCTCTACATTTAAACCGTCCTCTGCCGCCTGCACATCATCGATGCGGATATTGCCGCTGCTGTTGCAGATTTGCAGAATTTTCGGTTGCTCTTTACGAAGCTTCATCCGATCTGCCGCCCGGCATTTAGAAGAATTTCGCATAAGAAGCTGTTCGTATGGAACCTTCTTTACTGACGGCTCAAGATTCTTTACTGCCGAATAGACATCGTTGATAATATCCGCATGCTGTTCCTCATAGAGACTGATATCCATATCAATCACATATTCAATGCCGAACATCCTTGGCTCACCGTCGTAATCTGTTCTCGATTCTACTTCATTTCCAGAAAGACTCAGCCGCACATACGGTATCATATCCTCCCCACAGCCTGGGCAGTCTATGGTGCAGTCTACCGGAACGCTGTATTCCGTCCACTGCAGGGAATTATTCTCATCCGCTGCCTTATATAATACAAACAAAAAAATCTCACCGCGAAGACCAAGCTTTCCATCCATCGGACGTATTTCCACCGAGCGGAGCTGTGCACTGTCCCATAACACCTCTGCGATATCCGGCTTATTTCCCGACAGCTCCAGTTCATCCTTGATGCGGCAGATGTCCTTGCGCTTCTGGGCAACGGGCGTAAATACGAGACGTGATGCCATGTACTGTGCATCTGCATCATCCCTGATTTCCACACCCGCTTCTTCCTCCTGTGTATGCTCTACCTCTACTGTAAGTGTGAGTACTGCCTTAATGCTGATTTTTCTGGAATTGATAAGCGTAATCGTCAAATCCTCCAGCTCATAGGAAAGCCTTGCATCATCCTCCGGTGCAAGTCCTTCCACATTCATCAGCTCCTCGAAGGGAATCGCTCCCCTCATGCTATGTATTGCGTTGCCTTCCCCATATAGCACGCGGAATACCAGTTTTCCTTTTATCCCCGCTCTGTCCTCAGAAACACGGAGCTGCTCTGTCAGAACAGTGCCATCATATTGGATAATCCTGTCAATATCCTCCTTCGCGTCCGGTACATTGAAGTCATCATCAAGTGTAATCTGCGAAATGTTTTTTCCTTTGTTACAGGTAATATACATTTTCTGCTTTACTAATTCCACTGTTATACCTCCTATTTAAATACCACTGGTTCTTCCCGCTTTTCCGTCTTAATAACAACATAAGGATAGGTCAGTGTTTCATTTACCTTTTCCTCTTTCGAAGGTCCTATGAGACTGGTATCCATGTAGATAGCATTTTTGCCAAGATAAAATTCATTTACTGCTATGCTGTAGCCGCTGGTCTGCTGTTCCCCATATCCTACAATAACATACAGATATTCTCCGTCTGTCCATGTGTTTTTCATCGGCTGTGTCTTCTTCCCTTCAATCAGTGTCAGAAGCTCCTGCGGTATTTCCTTCTCTCCCAGTACCGTAAATTCCAGATCCTGCACCTTTTCTTCCGTCTGCTTGCTGCAGGAGCACAATAAAAATACTGCCACACATAATAATAGAAATAAACGCTTCATATACAACCACTTACTTTTTTCTATTATTATATTGGCAGTATCTATAGAATATACCTTACTTTCGAAAAAGCTTCTCTTATGCACTACGCCAGATATCCAAATGCTTTTAATATGTATATCCATCCTGTCAGTGTCACTGCCGACAGAAGCGTTGCCGCGACTACCACACTGGATGTCAGTACCTCATCATTGTTCATATTCTTCGCCATAATATAGCAGCTTGCTGTCGTCGGCGCACCGAGCATAACCAGAATCGCTATCAGCTTTTCCGTGCGGAAGCCCATCCATACCGCTACCGGCAGGAATAATGATGGCTGCACGACGAGCTTAATCATCGTCGCAAGCATTGTCGGCTTAAGCTTCGCCAGAGCCTTTCGTCCCTCAAAGCTCGCTCCAATCACAATCAGCGCTAACGGTGTTGCCATGGCAGCCAGGCTGTTTACAGTCTTATTAACGATTGCAGGAAACGTAATGCCGCTGAAGGACACGATAACGCCCAGCAGAATCCCAATAATAATCGGATTCTTGCATATATTTACAAACGCGCGTCTGACAGCCCCGCCATCCTGTCCGTCATTTCCACCCTCAAAGGTCAGCACAATGACAGAATAAATATTATACAGCGGTACGGCACTCACAATCATCAGCGGAGCCATGCCTGAGGTACCATAGATATTCTGGATAAATGCAATGCCCAGCACCGCAGCACTTCCGCGAAACGATGCCTGCACAAAAGCACCCACCATGCTCTTATCCTTCATCAGAAGCTTTGTAAGTCCCCACAGTGTAAAAAAGCAGATTGACGTCACAATCGCACAGTACAGCATATAGCGGATATCCAGCACCTGCCTGATATCCGCCGAAGAAATATCCTTAAACAGCAGCGCCGGAAGCGTCACCTGAAAGTTAAATTTATTGGCGGCGCTGCAGAAGCCCTCTGTCAGCATCCCTCTCCTCTTTAAGCAGTAGCCGATTACCATAACCAGAAATACCGGAACTGTCGCATTCAGACTGTATATAAAATTCTCCATCATTTTCTCTTATACCCTTCCCGTAATCTGTAGTCCGCATTCCTCGCAGCTCTGGCACAGCTATCCTACAATCGCAGAAACAATCGGAAGCGTCACCACCGAAAGCAGTGTTGTCAGCATGACGCCCTTGGACGCCAGCTCGTAATCCCCGTCATATTCCTGTGCAAGCATCGCCGTCATACTGCCGACCGGAGTAGCAAGCATGACCATCGTCACCCCACAGATAATCTCATTTGATACAAACTGCTTTACTAACCACGTTCCAACAATCGGTATCAGCAAAAGCTTAAATGCTGAAAACAACAGCAGCTTATAATCACCAAGAAGCTTCTTAAAGTCAATAACCGCCATTGAAGCACCGATTACCATCATACTCAGCGGTGCTGTCAGATTACTCAGCATCGTAATGCCGGAAGCCAGAAAGTCCGGCAGCTTCACCTTACAAATAAAAAGAACAATCGCCAGTACGCAGGCAATCACACCAATATTCAGAATCTGTCCCAGATGAAATTCTTCCTTTTCACCCTCACTGCGTTTTTTCATCGTGTGAATACCATAGGTATATATAAGCACATTATACGGTATCAGAAACAGCGTCGCATAAAGCAGCGCACTCGAGCCGTATACGGACGAGATAATCGGAAATCCCATAAAACCGATATTGGAAAATACCGTCATCACCCGGTATGCGCCATAGCTCTGTCTCTCCACCCGAAACAGCATCGGCACAGCTATCGCAATCACAAGAAGGCTTGCAAATACCGCTGCTGCAATCACAACCGTAATCATCAAATCCCTGCCCGTAATGGTATTATCCATAGACAGAATACTCGAAAGAATCAGCGCTGGATTGGCTATGTTCACCACTATACTGGAAAGCTTCTTGCTGGCATTATCATTGATATAATCCTTTTTATAAGCAATAAAGCCGACCAGCATAATTAAAAATAATACTATCATCTGCTGCAGCATAATATATCCTCTCACATTTCTTTTTCTGAATGCAGCCGGTACTCCGGCTTTTTATGACGTACTCGTTATAGCACAGTTTTCCATGGCTGTCAAGCCTGCCGGCTCCTGTTATTATAAAGGAACATCGCACCGACGTCATACAGATAATAATATACCCCAAAATACTGTATTTATCCAGTCCATTTTATCCACAATTCAGGCAAAATAGTCCATATCTTACAACGTCTCGTATACATCCTTCAGATGCTGTGTGAGCTTCACATTTTCATCATAATCCACAGCACAGTCAATGACTGCCGGAACCTCCTGCCGGAATGCCTCCCCCAGTGTGGGTATCAGCTCCTCCGCCTTCGTGATACGATAGCCCTTGCAGTGCATGCTTTCTGCCAGCTTCACAAAATCAGGATTTGTAAAATCTACAAAACAGCTTTCTCCATACTGGTCAATCTGCTTCCACTTGATAAGTCCATAGCTGCTGTCATTAAAAATCAGCGTAACAAACGGAATCTTATTCCGGTATGCCGTTTCAAGCTCCTGCGAATTCATCATAAAGCCGCCGTCCCCTGTAATCGTGAGCACCTTCTTGTCAGGATTAAGCATTTTAGCTGCAATCGCTCCCGGCACACCGATTCCCATAGTTGCAAATCCATTTGATATAATACAGGTATTTGGCTTATAGCAGTTATAATGACGCGCAATCCACATCTTATGCGCACCTACATCGGATATCACGATATCATCCTTTCCCATGACCTGTCTGACATCCCACAGAATCTTCTGAGGCTTCATCGGGAAGGACACATCATCCTTGTGTTCCTCATGCTCCATCACCAGCTTTTCCTTAAGCTCAAAGGCATACTCCGGTTCTGATTTGCTGCCTGTCCTTCTGGCAATCTGCTGCAGAGAATCCGATATATCTCCAACCACCTCTACAACCGGCTGATACAGCTTGTTGATATGCGCCGGAGTAGCATCGATATGGATAATTTTCACATTTCCTGATGAATTCCATTTATTCGGTGCATATTCCACGATATCATAACCGACTGCAATCACAAGGTCTGCATCCTCCAGAATCTTATTCACATAATCTCTCTGCGGGATACCGATTGTCCACATTGAATACTTATTGTCACACGGTATAATTCCCTTTGCCATCATCGTCGAAACAACCGGGATATGAAGCTGTTCCGCAAATCCCGTAAGTGCCTCGCTGCTGTGCTGTCTCACAGCACCGCTGCCCGCCAGTATTACCGGTCTTTCTGATTTAAAAATTTCTGCCGCAGCATCCTCAATAAAGCGCAGATCTGCATATTCCTTCACAGGCACCTTTTTCTTAAGCGGCTTCTCATCCGCATTTACAGGCATTTTGGAAATATTGACAGGAAGGTCGATATGTGTGGCACCCGGTTTTTCACTTTCTGCATATTTAAATGCGATTCGCACGATTTCATTGACTGTGTCCGGTCTTACTATCATTTTGCTCCGCTTCGTCACTGGTTCAAAAATCTTGCATAAATCAAGAAACTGGTGGGAGGTGATGTGCATACGCTCTGTTCCCACCTGTCCGGTAATCGCTACAAGTGGTGCACCGTCGCTGTCAGCATCTGCCACACCTGTCAGAAGATTAGTCGCACCAGGCCCCAGTGTCGACATGCACACTCCTGCTTTCCCTGTCAGTCTGCCATATACGTCTGCCATAAAGGCTGCACCCTGCTCATGCCTTGTCGTAATAAAGCGAATAGAAGATTCTGAAATCGCCTTCATAACCTCCAGATTTTCCTCGCCCGGAATACCAAAGACATATTCAACGCCTTCCTCCTCCAGACATTTCACCAGTAATTTTGCTGTATTCATTTGTTCTTCCATTTGTTTTCCCTTCTTTAACTATAATGATTCTAGCTTTATATATTTCCATTTCCCAGAGCGGTAACGTCCAACTACCAGTGCCGTTCTCACGAGCTGGTCAAGCACCAGTGCAATCCACGCGCCGATCAGTCCCAAATCCGTATAATGAATTAAAAGCATTGCAAGAGCCGGTCTGAGTATCAGAATCGTCAGGAAAGTATACACCGCTATAGAACGCGTATCACCTGCACCCCGCAGCGCACCGGCAAGAATAAACTGCGATACCTGAAACGGCTGTGCCACCGCTACCAGAAGAAGTATTCTGGCTCCCTGCTCGATAATCGGTGATTCACTGCTATAGAGCATCATAATTTCCTCATTGCATACAGCAAACACAATCGCGATAAGAACCGCCAATACAAGACCTATGTGCTGTGACCTTCTGCTGTAATGCTCTGCCATATCGCTCCGCTTTCTGCCAAGACTCTGTCCCACCAGTGTTGTTGCCGACACTGCAAGTGCTTGTCCTGTCATAAAGGAAAGCGCCAGTACATTCATGCAGACCTGATGCGTCGCATATGGCACGGTTCCGAGCCCGGCTACCGTCTTTGTATAGATAATCAGACCGGTACGCATGACAAGCTGCTCAACCATGGCAGGCACCCCGATGGCAAAAATAGTCTTCAGCACTGTCCAATCGGGAATCAGTTCTTTGTTTATTCTGAAATATATATATTCCTTCTTTCCAAGAACATATTTCATCGCCCACACAAAGGCCACTCCCTGTCCGATAATCGTTGCCAGAGAAGCACCCGCTACCTCAAGGCGCGGAAAACCCAGATTTCCATATATGAGCAGATAATTCAGAATAACATTGACAATATTTGCCGCCAGATTATATATCATCGCTACCTTCGAGTTGCCCACACCACGGAGTGCCGCAGTGACCGTAGTTGTCAGTGCCATAAAGACAAAGCCTGCCATCTGTATTCTCAGATAAACCACACCGGCATTCAACGACTGCTCATCCTGTGCTCCCATAAACAGAATCAGCTTTTCAGCAAACAGATAGCCCAGCACCGACGCTATGAGAGAAGTTATCAGTGTGAATGTCATTGCCTGCTGAAAGACCTTTTCCGCTTTCTCCTTCTCTCCTGCTCCTTTATATCTGGCTACCAGTGCCGTTGTTCCCACATTCATCGCAATAAACGCTGTCATCAGCAAAAACTTCGGCTGCGTCGTCAAACCCACTCCTGCGAGCGCCCATGAGCCAAGGCGACCTATCATCATCATGTCAACCATGGAGGCAATCTGTGTCAGGGTCAGTTCCACCAGCGCAGGCCATGCAATGTGTACAATATCCGCATATACCTGCCTTGAGGTAATTCCCTCCGGCAGCTCTTTGGAATTCCCGCGCTCACGCTGCCAGTCCTTTTCTTCTGTTCCCATGGGAATCAAATCCAGTGCCATTTCCGTTACATTCTGCATCCTTACACTTCCTTCTTTGTTCAATCTTTCACATACTGCAAAAGGCTGTCACATTTATTCTGCAACAGCCCCGCGCGCTCTTTATTACCGGCTCAGCTTATCAATCGGTCTTGGCTTCACATCTGCCGGAATCGGTACATAGGTCTGACCCTCCAGCTTTTTCGCATATTCTTTCTTAGCTGCTTCTATAATCTCCGGATTTTCCATCATATGGATAGCAGCACTTGCCATAACCTTGCCGGCATACAAAAGTCCCTTATGTGCAATGCTGCTCTTTCCCTGGGCAACGACCTGCCAGGAATGTCCGCCGCTGTTTGCCGCCCAGGTAGCTGCACCTATCTGCGCCGTTGGGCACATCCAGCTCACATCACCGACATCTGTAGAACCCGCACCTATTTTAATAATATGATCCTCCTCATAAGGGACAACATAATCGGCCAGTGCTTTTCCTGCTCTTTTCTCCATGTAGCTCTTATTTTCCTCATGCAGATAATTTTCAATCGTGCGCTCCACAGGCTTACTCATGCTGGTATCCGATGTCTTTTTGATTTCCTCAGCAAACGCATACTCCTCTGCGGTATACTCTGGAAGCGGAGTTTCCTTTAATGCTTTGTACAATTCCTTTTCCATCACAGCATTATTGATAACGTTGGAGCATGCCTTGATAATCTCATACTCCATGCGGGTCTCTGTCGCCATAGCCATTCCTTCGGCAATCTTATTCACACGGGCAAACAGCTCCTGCACCTGCCCTACCTTCGGGGCACGAATCAGATACAGCACCTCTGCATATGGCTGCACTACATTTGGTGAAATACCGCCGGTATTGAGAATTGCATAATGAATTCTTGCATCTGAAATCATATGCTCTCTTAAGAAATTCACACCGACATTCATCAGCTCCACAGCATCCAGCGCACTTCTTCCAAGCTCCGGGCTTCCTGCCGCATGAGAGCTTACTCCATAGAATTTATATAACACCTGAATGTTTGCCAGAGAGCTTCCGGCACTGACTGCATTCAGTTCACCCGGATGCCAGGTAATTGCGAAATCAAGGCCGCTGAACGCACCCTCTCTCGCCATAAATGCTTTACCTGAGCCGCCTTCTTCTCCCGGACAGCCAAAATAAATAACGGTGCCGCTCTTGCCGGTCTTTTCCAGATAACGCTTCACCGCTACCGCTGCCGCAATCGAGCCTGCACCAAGCATATTATGTCCACAGCCATGTCCATTAGCACCTGGAATAAGAGCTTCCTTTACGGCAACGCCTGCTTTCTGGCTGAGACTTCCAAGCGCATCAAACTCGCCCAGGAAACCGATAACCGGCTTACCTGAACCAAAGCTTCCTGTAAAAGCTGTTTCTATCCCATATGCCGGGCACTGCACCTCAAAGCCCTCTTCCTCAAGAAGCTTTGTCAGACATGCGGCTGACTTGTGTTCTGAGAATGCCAGCTCTGCTGCTTCCCATACCTCATCGCTTGCTGCCGTAATCCGTGCTGCCTCTTCATCAATTGCCTTCAAATACTCTTCATATGCCATAATTATGCCTCCTATTCTAGTGTCATTTATCCTTATCATTCTGCGTCCGGATTTAAATCCTTATCATACAGAAGACATGCTACCTTGTGTTTCTCATTTACACTCTTTAATACCGGTATCTTCTCCGAACAGATTGCCTTCGCGTATGGGCATCTCGTATGGAACACACAGCCCGTCGGCGGATTAATCGGGGAAGGAAGGTCACCCTCCAGCACGATTCTCTGCTTCTCCTCATGCGGATTTGCATTCGGTACAGCAGAGAGCAGCGCCTGTGCATACGGATGCAAGGTATTGCTGAACAGCTCCTCTGTCTCTGCCTCTTCCATCAAATGTCCGAGATACATCACGCCGATTCTGTCAGAAATATATTTTACAACACTCATATCATGCGCGATAAACAGATAGCTGAGCTTATCCTCCTTCTGCAAATCCTGCAGAAGATTGATAATCTGTGCCTGAATCGACACATCCAGTGCCGAAACCGGCTCATCGCAGATGATAACCTTCGGATTGAGAATCAGCGCTCTCGCAAGCCCTACACGCTGTCTCTGTCCGCCGGAAAACTCATGCGGATAGCGGTAGAAATGCTCCGGTCTTAACCCAACCTTGGCAAGCATCTTCATCGCTATTTCCATACGCTCATCCTTATCCTTCACTCCGTGGATTTCCAGCACCTCCATCAGAATATCTCCTACCTTCTGGCGCGGATTAAGTGAGGTATATGGATCCTGGAATACCATCTGCACCTCTTTACGGTATTTACGCATCTCCTTCTCACTCAGATGAGAGATGTCCTCTCCGTTTAATACTACATTTCCCTCTGTAGGCTCGAGAAGACGAATCAGTGTCCTTCCAAGTGTACTTTTTCCACAGCCGGTTTCACCTACCAGACCGTATGTCTCACCCTCGTGGAGCTCCAGCGTAACACCATCCACAGCCTTTACATAATTCACTACCTGTCCAAAACCATTTTTTATGGGGAAAAACTGAGATACATGTTCAGAACTCAACACAACCTTCTTTTCTTCCATAATCTTTCCCTCCCTGCTCTATTCTTCTACCATCCAGCAGCGTACCTTCTGCGTAGGACTTACTGCCTTTAATTCCGGCATATTGGTTCTGCACTTATCTGTCGCATATGGACATCTCGGTGCAAAACGGCAGCCGTTTGGAATCTGGTTCAGCAACGGAACCGTACCCTTTATCATATATAATCGTTCATTCGGATCCCCATCCAGTCTCGGGATAGATTTTATCAGTCCCAATGTATACGGGTGCTTCGGATTATCAAAAATATCATTTACATCTGCTTCCTCTACAATCTGTCCAAGATACATAACTACTACTCTGGAGCATGTCTCTGCCACGACTGCCAGGTCATGTGTAATCAGGATAACGCCCATATCCAGCTTTTTATTCAGGTCTACAATCAGGTCCATAATCTGAGCCTGAATCGTAACATCAAGAGCTGTTGTCGGTTCATCAGCTATCAGAAGCTGAGGTCTGCAGGCAAGTGCTATGGCTATCATAACACGCTGTCTCATACCTCCTGACAGCTCGTGCGGATACTGGTCAATTCGCTTATCCGGTGCAGGAATTCCAACCAGACGCAGCATTTCCAGTGTACGTTCTCTCGCTTCTTTTTTGCCAAGCTTCTGGTGAATACGAAGCGGCTCCATAATCTGATCACCAATTTTAAGAACCGGGTTGAGCGAGCTCAGCGCATCCTGAAATACCATGGAAATCTTTGCACCACGTATCTCCTGCATCTTTTTCAGCGGAATATCAAAAATATTCTTTCCGTCAAGTAATATCTCTCCATCATACTTTGCTGTATATTTTTCATCATATAACCGGAGAATAGACTGTGAGGTAACACTCTTTCCACAGCCGGATTCTCCAACCACGCCCAGTATCTCTCCCTTATATACTTCAAAAGAAACTCCGTCTATCGCCTTTAAATCACCGCGTTCTGTTCTGAATGTCGTACTGAGGTTTTTAACCTCCAATATTTCTTCTTTGCTCATTGGAGCCACCTCCTTATTAGTTCGTCAATGGGTCTAACAAATCTCTCAGTCCGTCCCCAAACAGGTTCAGTCCAAGTACTGTAAGCGCCGTAAATGCACCCGGAAATGCAATCATCCACCATGCACTGTAAATAACAGCCTTGCCTTCACTCAGCATACTGCCCCAGCTTGGAGTACCGGACGGAACACCTGCACCCAGGAAGCTTAAGGAAGCCTCCGCAATAATCGCTGATGCAAATGCAAAGGTCATCTGTACGATAACCGGTGCCAGAATATTCGGTGCAATATGCTTCCACAAAATCCTTGATTTTTTCGCGCCCAGACACCGCATTGCCTCCACATAGGTCTGCTCCCGGACTACCAGCGCCGAAGACCTCGCCATTCTGGCTACACCCGGCGTACTTACAATCGCCAGACTGATAATGACATTTTTCAGTGCTGCTCCCAGAACCGTCATCAGCGTAATTGCCAGTAAAAGGTTCGGTATAGAACGCAGTCCGTCACAGCAACGCATCAGTATATTGTCAAGAACCTTATTCGTGCTCGCATACAGTCCGATAATCAATCCCAGTACTGCAGAGATACCGCCCACGCTCACACCTACAAAAAGTGAAATACGTGCTCCGTATATAACACGGCTGAACACATCCCTTCCTATCTTATCTGTGCCGAACCAGTGCTGCGCAGAAGGAGGAAGGAGACTCTCCATAACATTCGTTTCATATGGGTCATGTGTCGCTATCGATGGTGCAAATATTGCAATAATAATCATAATAATGACGATGCAAAGACCTGCAACAGACATTTTATTTTTCAGAAATTTTTTTCTTTTCAGCTCCCTCTGTTCCTTCACCAGAGTTTTTCTGATTTCCTCCAGCTCTTCTTTACTCTCAAATGGAATATTCATATCATTTGTCATAATGCCACCCTCTTTTCTATAATTTATATCAGCTCAGACGGATACGTGGGTCTACGATACCGTAAAGAATATCGATGACCAGATTCATTACTACATTGATTACGGCTATGAGCAGTACAACTGCCTGAATAACCTGAAAATCACGACGTCCGATAGAATTAACCACCAGAGAGCCCATACCCGGGATACCGAACATTGACTCAACAATCGTAGCGCCGGACAATGCTCCGATGAAGCCCTGACCGATAACCGTTACTAAGGTAACAAGAGAATTCCTCAGTGCATGCTTGGCAACCAGCCACAGCTCCTTTACACCTTTAGACTTCGCCATCTTTATGTAATCGCTGTTTAATACCTCCAGCATGGAAGCCCTTGTCATACGCATCATAAAAGCGGAATGCATAAATCCAAGTGAAACAGCAGGTATAATCATGGTACGGAAATGAGCACCCAGCCCTGCACTCATCGCTTTATAGCCGGAAACCGGCACCCATCGGAGCTTCACGGCAAACAACATCATCATTCCCAGACCAAAAAGGAAGCTTGGCAATGAAATTCCGCATAATGCCAGAACTGTTACTCCATGGTCTACAACCGTTCCTCTTTTTCTCGCTGCCAGCATTCCCAGCGGAACTGCCAGAAGAACTGTAACAATCGTAGAATAAATCGCAAGCTGTAAGGTTGGTATAAAATGGCTTGCTATCATGCTGGTAACTGCCTCTCCGCTGGATGCGGTACTGGTTCCGAAATCACCATGGAATATATCATTCAGCCAGTTTAAATACTGTACCGGAATCGGGTCATTGAGTCCCATTCTTTCTCTAAGTTCATCTATGGCTTCCTGTGTTGCATCTTCCCCCAGAATCGCTATTGCCGGATCGCCGGGTGTCAGATGCAGCAGAGAAAATACTACAATTGACACAATAATCAGAACCGGTATTACAGACAGGATTCGATTAACAATATACTTTTTCATACACATTTCTCCTTAAGCAAAGAGATATCCCTTGTCGTCTCCGCCTTAGGATATCTCTTTCATTTTTTATTTACTTTGTGCTTCTGCTTTTATTCTGGAATTCTTGCGTTCCAGTAATACATACCTGAATAGAAATTCAGTCCCTCTACATAGTCCTGATAACCCATTGTGCTGAGGTAATGTCCTACGTTGATTAACGGTAAGTACTCCCATGAATACCCCTGTAATGTCTCCCATGACGCCTTTGCTTCATCAAGTGTTGCTGATGTGTTAAATGTTGTCACATATTTCTGCAATGTCTCATCCGCTGACCAGCCCGGATAGGTAGGTCCGAAGTAAAGCTTCAGGGACGGAACCGGAACACTTGCAAAGCTTGTATAATATACATCAAATGCTGACGGGTCTGTTCTGTACTGCGTAAAGGTAGCCCAATCGAAGATAAGCAATTCTGAATTGATGCCTGCTTCCTTTAACTGCTCCTGCCATACTAACATACCCTGCTGTGCTGCTGCACCGTTGCTGGTAAGGATTCGGAAGGTTTCTCCGTTGTAGCCTGCCTTTTCAAGCAATTCCTTTGCTTTTGCTACATCACGCTTGTTATAATTTTCAGCTCCTGCATCTGTTACCCAGAACGCCTGCGCATCATCCATATAGCAGGAACCAAGGTCATAGAAATTACCATAGACAGCCCTCAGAAGCTGCTCGCAGTCTGTTGCTGCATTGACCGCCTGACGGAAGTATTCATTGCTTGCCACGCCTTCCTTCTTATTGAATACCAGTGCCACCGTACCGCCCTGGTACTGTTCAATCTTGATACCGTCTGTATTGGCAACCATATCATAGTTATCAGAGGAAACACCCTCGATACAGTCATACTGACCTGTCTGTAAGCCTGCTGCTCTGGTTGTCGCATCCTGTACATACCAGAAATAAAGCTTTTCTGTATATGCGTGCTTGTAACCTGCCCAGCCATCCATCTCTGCATCTGGATCACCGTATGGTACATAATCAGCAAATTTCTCTAATAAGATGTACTGGTTCAATTCCCACTCTACAAATTTGTATGGGCCTGTACCGATATACTCCTTTAAGAATCCGTTCTCATCCTCATTTGCACATGCCTCTTCAGTTGTGATTGCTGCAGGCTGTGCAGAACCTGCAATTACAGATAAAAAGGTAACACACGGATTTGCCAGTGTAATCTTACAGGTATAATCATCAACTGCCTCAAATCTTGCATCGCCTGCAAGGCTCTTTGCTGTACTGAAGCCTTCAATCCAGCGGTTCATGGAAGCTACTACATCGGCTGATGTCATCTCACTTCCGTCATGGAACAGGACGCCTTTTCTCAGGTGGAAGATAAACTCACTGGAATCTGCGTTTGTCTCTACACTCTCACATAATTCCGGTACTGCCTCACCGCTTCCATTCAGCGTAACTAACTGCTCCCAAACAGTTCCACGACACATGGTTCTCGCTACCAGTGAGCTGTTTTTATGTAAGTCAAGCGAAGGCGCCTCCTGCTGTACTGCAATATTTATCGTATCTCTGTAGCTTACAGCGGCTGCTGTTGCAGCAGTTGCTGCATCACTGCCTGTTGAAC
This sequence comes from Lachnospiraceae bacterium, assembly GCA_017624115.1. GTDB lineage: Bacteria > Bacillota > Clostridia > Lachnospirales > Lachnospiraceae > RGIG8607. Next base: position 25,237 of record JAGANQ010000005.1, on the reverse strand, counting down.
CTGTAGTGGCTGCCGGAGCTGACGAACCACCGCCGCATCCTGTCATAACCATCGCTGCTGTTACAAGTACTGGTACTAATCTCTTCCAAAATTTTCTCATACATATTCCTCCTCTGCCACATGTTCACCTATTACATAAAAAAGAGCATACGACGGTTGTTTATACCACATCGTATACTCTTAGAATTTCTTAACCAGCGCTGTATTAATTTTCACTCAATATATCACAGCAATTTTTAGTTGTCAATCACTTTTTTTAAATTTTTACCACAGCTCCGGCTTTGCTTCCGGTGGTAACGGGTTCGGATAGGTCTCCCCGTCCAGATTCTCCAGCCATGTCTTTTTCGCCTTCTCGACCAGCTCAGGATTCGTCAGAAACTCATAACCGGTGCTTGCCAGTACCTTTGCTGCCGTAAGCATACCCTTATGTGCAATCGAGGATTTGCCCTGTGCCACTACCTGCCAGGAATGTCCTGCCGTACCTGCTGCCCAGCACGCTGTACCAAACTGTCCGGTCGGCACTACCCAGCTTACGTCACCTACATCTGTCGATCCGCCTCCTACAGACGCGCTGACATACGGTGCGATTGATTCAAAAATCGGCTTCTCATATTCCTGCAGACCTACTTCTCTGCCAAAGACACGGATTGCCTGGCTCCTCAGATTTGCCTTATCAAGGTCGGTGATAACCTCCTTGAATTTCTGCGCATACGCCTTTTCCTCCTCCGTATAAGACGGCAGATAGTATTTCAGATTCTCTCCAAGCTGTGCAGCAATCGTGTCATTGCCGATGTAGTCAGAATATGCCGCAACCTGCTTAATATCTACTGTTGTCTCTGTCATCAGAGCAGCTCCCTGCGCTATCTTGCCAATACGCTCATAAAGCTCCTTAACCTGAGATACCTTCGGCGCACGCATAGCATATAATACCTGTGCCTCCGACTGTACAACATTCGGTGCGGTACCTCCCGGATTAGTAATAGCATAATGGATTCTTGCGTCACTGATGACGTGCTCACGCAGATAATTCACGCCCACATCCATCAGCTCCACTGCATCCAGCGCGGAACGTCCCAGATGTGGTGCGCCCGCTGCATGGGAGGATAAGCCATGGAAGGTATAAAATACACGGAAATTCGCCAGAGAGCCGCTTCCGGTTACACGGTTCATAGTTCCCGGGTGCCAGGTGAGCGCAATGTCACAGTCATTAAAGTAACCGTCCCTTACCAGATACGCCTTACCTCCTGCATTTTCTTCCGCAGGACAGCCATAATAGCGGATTGTGCCTCCAAGCCCATTCTCCTCCATATATGCTTTCAACGCCACTGTCGCTGCCAGCGCAGCTGTTCCCAGAAGGTTATGTCCGCAGCCATGGCCTTCGCCGTTTGGCTCTACCGGGCAATGTTCCGGTACATCCGCCTCCTGTGACAATCCCGACAGGGAATCAAATTCTCCAAGGAAAGCAATAACCGGCTTTCCACTTCCATACTCTGCAATGAATGCTGTCTCCTCTCCTGCAAGGTCTGCCTTTACTGAGAATCCTGCCTTTTCCATGTATTCCTGCTGCAGCTTTGAGGATTTATACTCTCTGAAACGAGGCTCTGCATAGCCCCATATCTCATCACTGATTTGATTAAATTCTTCCTTATTCTTCTCCAGAAACTCTTCCATAAATTTACGATAATCCATAGCTTCATCCTCCTGTTATGTATATGCCGGTTGTCAGGTACTGCTCTTTCGAATGAAAAAAGGCATACAATCCGGTAGCTACCTCATTGTATGCCTCTGAAATCTCTGTATATTTACATTCTCAAGATTTTTTAATGATAGCACATGACCTTTTATTTGTCAATTATATTTTAATTTTTAAACTATATTTGCCGTTTCTGCCTATAATATGCTATACTTAGTATCATCATGCTTCAGACAAGGAGGTTTCCCATGGACTTATCAAATAAAACAATCTGTATCGCCGGTATCGGCGGAGTCGGCGGATATATCGGCGGTGTGCTCGCCAGAACCTATGCAAATGTAAATTTTCTCGCCAGAGGTGAAAGGCTTGCTCATATCAGAGAATACGGGCTTACCGTGAAATGTGCCAATCTCGGTATTTTCACAGTAAATCCAAAGGCTGTCAGCGATTCCATCACCGATTTCGGTCACCTTGACTGCTTATTTATCTGCTGTAAAAACTATCAGCTCCCGGAATTATGCGCACAGCTTAAGGATGCTGTCAGCACGGATACCATTATTGTTCCGATTATGAACGGTACGACTGCTGCCGGAGAAATCCGCAAAGCTTTCGGCAAAGGCATTGTCCTTGATGCACTGATCTACATTATTTCCACGGCAATGCCAGATTTCTCCATTGAATCACTTTCCCCATCCCCACTCGTCCAGCTTGGCAAACAGAATGCCGATGCTGCCGAAAGAGAGGCTTCCCTCGCTGTCGGAAAGCTGCTTAATGATGCCGGAATCAAATGCAAGGTGGAAGAGGATATCGAGGCTGCTGTCTGGACAAAGTACATCCAGAACTGTGCCTTCAACGTAGCAACGGCTTATTACCTGACCGATGCCCAGGGCATTTACAATGACCCTGCCCGTCTTGAAAAATACCGTCACCTCTTAGAGGAAAGCTGCCTGGTAGCACGGACACTCGGCATACACATCGCTGACAATCTGGAGGATGACCTCTATGACCGTCTTCTTCACAGAACCGTAGCCAACGGAACCAGCTCCCTTAAGAAGGATATGGCTGCCGGACGCCCAAATGAGCTGGAAACCTTCAGCGGTACACTCGTGCGCAAGGCAAAGGAGCTGGGACTTCTGGCTCCGGTGTCAGAAGAGTTTTATGAAGGTATGAAAAACAGGTAGAGGATGCTTTGCGCATCCTCTTTTCTGCAGCTATTTATTCCTTATCTGTCTTATCTGCGAGCTTGGCGCCTGCAAATCCTGCCAGAACCGCCTGCAAATCAATTCCTGTGGATTCCTTCATGCCATCTGTCACCTGTGTCAGAGTAGTCATAATATCCTTCATCAGCTTCGCAGAATTGCCTTCTCCGTACATGGTAATCTTGTCAACCTTGGCAAGCGGCTCTGCTATATTCTTCGCAATCTCCGGCATAGCCTTAAAGTACATCTCGAGTACAGCCGCCTCGCCCATCTGCTTCATGGCTTCTGCCTTCTTCTCAATACCTTCTGCCTCTGCCAGCGCTCTCGCTTTAATCGCCTCTGCTTCTGCCAGTCCCTTGCTTCGGATACCCTCCGCTTCCTGCTCCATCGCATATTTCTTAGCCTCTGCGGTAGCCTTCATTGCCTCCGCCTCTTTTTCCCGTTCAAATTTATCTGCCTCTGCATTCTTCTGACGTTCAAAAAGGCTCGCCTCAGATTTTCTCTGCGCCTCATACAGCTCGGCATCTGCCTCCTGCTGTCTCGCATAACGGTCTGCTTCAGCCTGCTTCTTAACTGTCGCCTCCAGAGTTCTCTCCGTAAGTGCAATCTCTTTGTCCTTTAACTCAATCGCCTTTTCCTGTCGTGCCAGATTTGCCTCGGCAGTTGCGATTTCCACTGTCTTTCTCTCTGTTTCCTTCTGAATGCTGTAAGCTGCGTCGGCAATCGCCTTCTTCGTATCTGCGTCCTTCTGAAGCTCTGCCTTGCGGATTTCCAGCTCATTCTGCTTCTGTGCTATCAGTGTGTCGGCATTAATCTGAGCCTCCTTAGACTCCCGGTCAGACTCTGCCAGCACGATTGCCTTCTCCTTCTGTGCCCTTGCCTTGGCATTGGCAATCTCCAGCTCAGACGAAACCTGCGCGTCATTCGCTTCCTTTTTCGCAATCGCCTGTGCCTTGGCAATTTCCTTCTCACTCTCTGCCCTGGAAATAGCCGCATTCTTCTGAATTTTAACGATATTATCCACACCCAGGTTCTCAATAACGCCATTTCCATCCACAAAATTCTGCACATTAAAGCTGACAATATCCAGACCCATGGCTGCCAGATCAGGCTCCGCATTTTCCTTTACCAGATTGGCAAATTTCTGTCTGTCGCTGACCATCTCCTCCAGATTCATCTTGCCCACGATTTCTCTCATATTTCCCTCAAGCACCTCACGCGCTACATTGGCAATATATTCCGTAGGCTTGTTCAGGAAATTCTGTGCAGCCAGCTTCAGTCTATCCTCTTCATCACTGATTTTCACATTGACAGCGGCATCCACATTGATATTAATGTAATCAGCCGTAGGCACTGCATTCGAGGTCTTAACGTCAATCGGTATCAGCTGCAGATTCAGAGTATCCTTTTTCTCCAGAAACGGTATCTTAATGCCCGCTTTACCAATCAGCACCTTCGGTTCTCTTCTCAGACCCGAAATGATAAATGCTGTATCGGGTGATGCCTTCACATAGCCTGTCAGCAGAACAATCAGCAAAATAACTACAACTATCGCTGCAAGTACCATCATTCCTACATTTTGAAATACTTCTCCATTCATACTTTCCCTTCTCCTTTTGTTGAATATTTCAGCCTCCCTGCGCATTTCTGCCCGGCAGGCTGTCATCCTGCGCACACCTCAGCGTGCTTCTTTCATTATATCATATAATCATCGCCATTAACACCTAAATCATTCTTTTCCACATACATTTTCTGTTTTTCCTGTGCATAAGTTATTGTACAGGCATACCTCCGGCAGATGCCGGTGGCATTCTTAAAATCAGGAAAGGAGCTACCCACATGTATACACAAAAAAGCCGTGCACAGACGGCAGAAGAACTTCAGGTCAATCCCGATACCGGCCTAAGCCGCGAAGAAGCGGACAAACGACTGATTTCCCACGGAAGCAATGAGCTGGAAAAGGAAAAGGTCAAATCCTTTGCCGCCATGTTTCTGGAGCAGCTCAACACACCGTTAATCTTTGTTCTTATTCTGGCAGCCGGTATTTCTATACTTTTAAAGGAATACAGCGATGCCTGCATCGTTATCACTGTTATACTTTTAAATTCCGTCATCGGTGTTCTGCAGGAGGGCAAAGCCCAGAAGGCACTGGAAGCATTAAAGGAGATGACAAGTCCCACCGCCCTTGTAAAGCGCGACGGCAGACTCACTGAAATTCCGGCTGCCCACCTCGTCCCCGGCGACATCGTCATTCTGGAAGCCGGACGGCAGGTACCCGCAGATCTGCGTCTTATCGAAGCCAACAGTCTGCGCATTGAAGAAGCCGCCCTGACCGGGGAGTCCGTTCCTGTCGAGAAAAGTGCTGACTTCGTGGCTGACAGGATTCTGTCTGTCGGCGACTCCATTAACATGGCATTTATGTCAACCAATGTACTGCACGGACGAGGAGAAGGCATCGTCACCAGCACCGGTATGCAGACTCAGATTGGCAGAATCGCTCACTCCATCAGCCATACGGAAAACCAGACCACACCGCTGCAGAAGCGCCTCGCTGACCTCGGACGACTCTTAAGTATACTGGCTGTCGTGCTGTGTATCCTGCTCTTTGTCATTGCTCTCTTGCAGAAGCGCAATATCCCGGAAATGCTGATAACCGCCATTTCCCTTGCTGTGGCTGCCGTGCCGGAGGGGCTTCCGGCTGTCGTCACTATCGTGCTTGCCCTCAGCGTATCGCGAATGGTCAACGTGCATGCCATCATCCGCAAGCTTCCTTCCGTGGAAACGCTCGGCTCTGTCAGCATCGTCTGCTCCGATAAAACAGGAACATTGACGCAGAACCGCATGAGCGTGACGCAGCTGTACGCTAACCAGAAGCTCTGCGATGCATCACATTTCTCCTACGAGGAATGTCCGCCGCTTATTGACGGTTTCCTGCTGTGCAATGACGCTGTCCACAGCCCGGAGGGAATTCTCGGGGACCCGACAGAAGCCGCGCTTCTTTCTCTGGCGCCTGCCTCCCGCAAAGCCATGATGGACACTCAGCTTCCCCGTTTTTCTGAGATACCATTTGACTCATCCAGAAAATTGATGACCACACTGCACCGTAATAAAAGTGAAACGGTTTCCTACACAAAGGGTTCTCTCGAAGAGGTGTTAAAGCGCTGTACTTCTGTCCTTATAGATGGACGTATCATGTCCATGAATGCTGCGCAGAGAAAAGCCATTATGCAGGCCGCCGCCGATATGTCCTCACAGGCGCTGCGTGTGCTTGCGCTCGCCATGAAGAAGGAGCCGGATAAACGAAATCCCGAGCAAGACCTTACCTTCATCGGGCTTGCCGGTATGATAGACCCTCCCAGAGAAGGCGTGCGCGAATCGATTGAGCTTTTTAAGAATGCCTCCGTAAAGACCGTGATGATAACCGGTGACCACATTCAGACCGCCTTTGCTATTGCCTACCGTCTCGGCATCGCTTCCTCCATGTCAGAATGCATCTCCGGCGAGGAGCTGGATAAGCTGAGCGATGAAGAGCTGCGCGCCCGCATCGGTTCTCTCTCTGTATTTGCACGTGTCTCGCCGGAGCACAAGGTACGCATCGTCAAAGCATTCCGTTCTCTTGACAATATTGTCGCCATGACCGGGGACGGTGTCAACGACGCCCCTTCGCTGAAAACTGCAGATATCGGCATTGCCATGGGTGAAAACGGAACCGATGTTGCCAAGAATGCCGCCGACTTGATTCTCACCGATGACAACTTTAATACGATTGAAAAGGCTATTGAGGAAGGCAGGAGCATCTACGAAAATATTAAGAAATCGATTCTGTTTTTGCTGTCCTCGAATTTCGGCGAAATCATCACCATGTTTCTGGCCATCCTCTTCGGTATGCCAAGCCCGCTGAAGGCGAGCCATATCCTGTGGATTAACCTGATTACCGACTCCCTCCCGGCACTGGCGCTCGGCGTGGATAAGAATGATATTCCTATGCTGATGAGCAAACCGCCGCGCCCGCCGAAGGAAAATCTGTTTGCACACGGCGGTCTGTTCTGCACGCTATTTTACGGTTCTTTGATTGCCGCTATCAGCCTGACTGCATTTTTAACAATTCCCATCGGCTGCATCGTACAGTCCGGCATCTCCTTTACACCGGCGCATGTGAGACAGGTTCTGTCCAACCCCGATGTACTGCTGCGCTCACAGACCTACGCCTTTACCGTGCTTGGATTTTCCCAGCTTTTTCACGCTATCGGCATGCGTAACGTCAATCTGTCCATCTTCCGTATGAACCACAGGAACAATCCGTTTATGTTCGCAGCCTTTGGCATCGGACTGTTCCTGCAGATGATAGTGACAGAGATTCCGGTATTAACCAGCCTGTTTGGAGCAGCAAGGCTTTCTATTAAGGAATGGCTCGCCCTCACCCTGTTATCTGCTGTTCCTCTGCTGTTCCACGAGCTGTTCGTACAGCTTTCCGATATAGTTTTACTGCCACACCTTAAGAACGGCAAGCAGTATCAGCAGCAGTCCGCCTGCCCAGGAAAAGTCCAGTGAGTACTTTGCAGCAATCCGGTTACCAAAGAATACCCCTGCCCCTGTGGCGACCATACCCATAATAAATGCCAGCAGTACCGGAAAAACTATCAGTGCCGCACCAATACCCGCACCGATACCGGCAGCCATACTGTCAATGGACAGCGCGATTCCCAGGGAACAGGCTTCTCTCGCCGACAACAGTCCTCCCCTGTCGGCATCAGCCCTGTCCGGGTCAGCATACACAGTTAACAGGAAGCGCAGGTCAAAGATATGAAAGGTCAGATGTTTTTCCTGCGGCATCCTGCGCCTTATCAGGCATTTTATCGTGCCGTCAAAAAGCTTTATAAGTCCCACAATAAGTAGGAGTACGCAACTGATAAAATGTGCATAGGAAGACGGTATTCCCGCGAGAATCCCTCTGCCCGCCAACAGCGACAGAAGCAGGCTTCCCGCCGAAAGCCCGCCGATAATCCCCATGGACAGAAACGGTATCCGTATCCTGTCCACTCCATAGGCGAACCCGGCGGCAAAAGCATCTATCGAAAGTGCTGTCACAAGCAGCAAAACATTCAGAATATCACAAAAAAGAAGTGGCATAGCTTCCCCTCAATAGAATTCTTTATAGTAAAGTATTCTGTCAGAAAGGAAATTGCCACTTCTTTTCACGTCAGCCAATCAATCAAATTCAAGGACTTAATTCCGTCATAGGAATTGATATAATTTCTATCCATTGAAAATACAATTTTTTCATAGTTATCCGGTCACAGATATGATTTCCTTTTGTGTCATACCGAAATCTTTCTCTTCTGTTTTCTATTCCTGCGGTTACTATACCATCGGTACATTTTCGCATAAAGCCCCCACATACGAAACATGAGCAACATTCCCGCCATCTTGTCCCGTTTGCGTGAACTGTTAACTAAATATCGTATTGCTATAGATCTTAATTCCTCATTATCTTTAAAAACAAACTGTAGGCTAATATCATCTAAGATTGCCGCATGCAACGCCTGCGCACAGATTCTTCCTCTTTCCGTTTTTAAAAACTCTTTATATTCTATATGATTTACCTTTTCCTTTGCAAACCTTTCAATATGCTCTGCAATCCGGATCAGATCTCTGGCTCTATTTACATCCGCGGTTCTCATAGCAGAACCCGGACGAATAACATATTTATAAAAGGGAATCCCTGTATATTTCACTTTTTTCGCATAATAAAACACTTCCGGAATAAACTCCTCGTCTTCGTGCAGAAAACCTTCCGGAAAAATCACTCCGCTATTCCGAAGCAACTGTGTCCGAAAAAGATATAGCCATGGCATACAGGCAACCTTTCCTTCTCTCATCCAGGTAATACCATCCCGCGTTACTCCACGCAGGCAAGGGAATACTTCCTGCTGCCACTCCACTTTTCCTGTACAATCTACTTCCTCATAGGTTCCCCACACAATGTCATTTTCATCATTTGCTTCACATATTAACTCTTCTGTCAGTGTGGGATCGATCCAATCGTCCCCGTCAACAAAAAGGATCCATTTTCCTCTTGCCTCAGAAATACCCCGGTTTCGAGCCACACTGGCTCCATGGTGCTGCTGCCTGATGATCCTGATCCGATTATCCGTTTTTTGATATTCCTCAAGGATCGCAACGCTTTGATCCGGACTACCATCATCAATGTAAAGGATCTCTATATTGGGATTTTTTAGTGCTATTAAGGATTCTGCATTTGCACGGATATATTGTTCTACCTTATAAACCGGCACAATGATCGTAATATCTATCCCCACCTTCTCCTTCCTCCATTTCATATTTTCTTCTCTCTCGCCATCTTATTCTTTGCAATAATCCCCACATGATTTTCCAGGAAGGAAAACGGGTCCGGCATCATTCGAAACAGCTTCAATGCATAGCTTTCCTTCTTGGGAAAAGATGCATGTTTAATCTCACCGTAGTACTGTTTGAAGTTCTTTATCAACCTCTCCTTATCTTTACCCGGTGATCTTTTTCTTTTTGCTTCAATGTAATACATCATCAACCTTATACATAATTCTTTTTTTGTGATCTCAATGAGTCTGATCTCTTGATATTCTTCTAAAAATCTAATCCTATTCTCATAAATCTCAACAAAATCAAAATTTACTGCTGTACTTTTTGTTCTTGTCGCACTTTCCTGAGACATGAAATAATAATACAAATGTCTGTTGCCGATCACTATTCTGCGAGCTTTATATACGGCTTTAAATGCAACATCTTCATCCTCTGCTATCCTTTTTCCCGTCCAGAATCTCAGATTATCAAATATTGAAATGTGAAATATTTTACCGCAAACAATGCCTCTAAAGTCCCTATTGGGTGACTCATATAAATCTCCTATTTCCCACACCTTTTCATTCGGCTTTTCGTTTGGAAACGAATAATTACTATCCGTTCCGCGGACAGTTCTGCACTGCGCTACCAGTAAACTGTGCTTTTTACACAGACCGAGTAAATATTCTATATAATCAGTTGAAACATAATCGTCGCTATCAATAAAACAGATCCATTCCCCTTTGGCTTCGTCTATTCCGGAGTTTCTTGCCACGGATACGCCCTGATTTCTCTGGTGAATGACCTTTACCCTTGAATCGGTATAACTATCGCAGATTTTCCCGCTCTTGTCTGCAGATCCGTCATCCACCAAAATAATCTCCAGATTCTGATACGTCTGATCCAGTATTGACTCAACACACCTGTTTATATATTTCTCACTATTGTATACCGGGACAATAACAGATACCAGATCCACTCTCTGTGTCCTCCTTTATGATCATTCACAATCCCCATGTCTTATTGTCTTGCCAGTTTTTGAAACAAATATCCCCGCAGCTTATTCGGTATCAACACCTGCAATATCAGACGCTCACTAACATTGATGACATATCTTCCCAAACCGATAATATTTTTCTTCAGCATAAACTTCTGTAGACTTGCTTCGCTTTTCAAGTATTTCAGGCCGCCCCTTCGCCGGTACATTTCTTCGCCCACACGCACATTTACAAGGTTTTCCTGTACATTACCGAATTTATATCCGGCAAGAGCAAGACGAATCCAAAGATAATAATCTTCTTCACAATACCAATCAATGTAACCGCCCACCGAAGCCACAGCTTCTTTTCTGAACATGACCGTAACCTGGTTCATCGGACAGCGTTTTTTCATGTATTCTTTAATTTCCTTATCCGTTTCCGGAACGATCCTTTTGCCTGCAACGTTCTCCGGCGTACCGACAAATTCCCGAATATAGCCACCGACAACGGATAACTCAGGATACCTTGCATAATAATCCAGCTGCTTTTCAAATCTTTCCGGTACCGCAAGATCATCCGCATCCATTAAAGCAATCAAATCACAAGTGCATTGATCAAAGCCGATTCTCCTGGTCTCGCCATGCCCCATGTTCTTTTCAAGATAGACCACTTTAAAATCAACCGCTAAATCAGGCAAAATATTCGTGTATTTCTCAATCACAGCTTCAATGGTTTCCGGAACGGGTCCATCGACCGTAAGCACAACTTCACTTGGTCGGACAGTCTGATCTATCACACTGTTTAAGGCTGCATCGAAATTATCAGGGGCATCTCCTCCATATACACACATGGAAACGGAGAACCGCAAACTTTCCTCCATACTTCCTATCTCTTTCTCCTCATTATGAATATAGTAACCAATCAGATCATTTCCTGCTGTTTTCCCGAATGATCTCTTCCATTTTTAGCACACCGTTAGCCTGATGAACCAGATGAAATAAATCCAGTTTTTTTAGAACCCTTCTCATGGGATACAACAGCTTTATCAACGGCTTGATTTTGGAATTATATTGAATATGAAGATTACAATATGCCTTACGAAAACCGAAATACTTTTCTAAATAATCCTGAAAGGCCGTTTCATGATTGATATTCCTGCTTCCATCACATATATACCCTTTTTCAAGAAAACCGCTGTATTCCGCTAATATCCCATATACGAGCGCTGCATTGATCTGCAATCGCTCGTATTCGGGAATGGTTCTTACCACAGATAACGCAATATGACTGTCTTCACATTGTAACAAAGCATATCCCGACATTACTCCGGTATCTTTACAAAACCCTGCATATACTGTGTATCTCTCCCAGTCATCAATGGAAGAAACAAATCTATCGTGAGCAATATGTGGTCTGTACTTTGAAGGATAACCCTTGTATGCTTCTGCAGTCACATTATATATCTCTTCCCGATACTGATTTGGATCAATCCTTTTTACGTCAAAATATCGCTTTCCCTTATTTATCTTATACCGGTAATTACTTTTCAACGCAGAGATATCGAACGGCGTATCCTTAATCACATACCACCATTGGGTTTCATATCCGCAATCCCAATTCGTCGTCCACCTTGCCAGCAGCGGTTTCCCATCCAGTTTCCAAATGCTGCCATCCAATATGGGTTCTAAATTCGGCCCCTCATGCGGAGCCACCGACGGGATTGCTGCATGGTTATAATATTGCCAGCCATCCATTTTCATGTTACTTACTCACTCCTGCATTGTTCTATAATATCGTTTTGTATACTTATTTTTCTGAACTGTACCACATTTTACAAAACCAGCCTTCTCTATACTATACCGATCCGCTCGTTCTCAATAATTCTTCCGCCTGCTTTTGTCTATTGTCGTACTCTTCTCTCGTTACTTGCCCGCATCTCAACAGATAATCCCCAAAATCCTCTGCCACCATGCCTTCATAACTGATGCTTTCCGTCTTGAAGATCTTGACCACAGTTATGAGCATGATCTTTAGATCCTGCAAAAGCGACATATGATTCACATACTCCATATCATATGCCAGTTTATCTTCCCATTTGATACAGTTTCTTCCATTGATCTGGGCAAGTCCCGTAATCCCCGGACGAACCAGATGACGTCTGCGCTGTTCTTCTGTCATAAAGACCATGTCACGAACCAGCTGTGGTCGTGGTCCCACCAAAGACATCTTTCCGGTAAACACCTGAAAAAATTCCGGAAGCTCGTCCAGACTTGTTTTCCTTATAAACATCCCATACTTTGTCAAACGTTGTTCATCCGGCAAAAGTTTACCATCCTGATCGCATTCGCACGTCATACTTCGAAACTTGATCATGCGATAGATACGTTCCTGCCCGGTCTTTGGATCCACCATGCCGGGTCGCGGCTGGATGAAGAAAGGATTCCCTTTCATCTTAACCGAACCTACTAAGATCAATATAAGATAAACCGGCAACAATACTACGATCATAACCAGCGATAAAACAATATCTAATAAACGCTTTATATATTTTCTATACATTAACGTAAACAATTCCTCCGCAATCCCGGCTTCCCCCTACTATAGATGCCTTTTCATTTCCTCACACACTGTTCCGAATGATGGGGCAAGTTGTAATGATTTTAATGAAAAATTAAATGAAATTTTTTTAAATAGCACGTTTCATCGAAAAGTCACCTTCAGCATAAACCCTCTGAGCGGTCTATAAATTCGGTATATCATTCCCGAAATATAGGACGGTACGAAAGAATATATAAATGATGCAGCCTGTACCCTCCAATTGCATTCCCTAATATCTATTCTGTTTTTTACATCAAAGATGTATTTTCTCAGAAGAGCGATGCATTTCTTCTTTTCAGGAATCCTGTGGCAAGAACATATGTAGTAGTATTGTCCCAGCAGCGTAGTATATCTTTCTGTCAAAGCAAAGCTCAGATCCTTCTCATCAAAATATTCCGGGGAATGAGACTGAATATACTCGAAACAATGTATATAGGCAAGTTGCAGGTCTCTTATATTCTCGAATGTATGCGTTGTAGTAATGCTTCCTGACCTTATTCGGCGCATGACGAGAGGCTCGTCAAGAATATAGATACTTTCTGCTTCTCCTAATAATGGCAGGCTAATATTAAGATCCTCGAAGTTGTGCCCTTCGTGAAATCGAATACTGTTCCAAATCTTGCGATTATAGAGTTTATTACATACATTTGGTGTTATCTTCCCGTACAACTTCATCGGAAAGGCCTCCCGCTTTTGGTAAAGACCCGTTCGGTTCACTTCCGGAGAGGTGCATTTCTTTTTTTTCTCAATCTTTTGCGGATCCATATAATGAACGCCCTTATACGAGGCAAAATCGCACTCTACAATGTCTGCTCCGGATTTCAACATCGCATCAGACATTTTTTGGAGCATATCCTTACACAAAGCGTCATCCGAATCAAGAAAAGCAATCATCTCGCCCTTGCAGATATCAATCCCCGCATTTCTTGCGGCACTTAGACCTCTGTTCTCTTGATGAATAACCTTTATACGGCTATCTTTTTTCTGATATCTGTCGCATATCTCCCCGGAGCCATCGGTGGAGCCATCATCCACCAAAATGATCTCCAGATCCGTGTAGGTTTGATGAAGCACGCTTTCTATTGCTTCCTCAAGATATGGTTCAACATTGAATATCGGAACTATTACACTAATCACAATTCAACTTCTCCTTATTCTTTTTGAAAAGGAAATTTCCAAAGCCAATAATGTCTCTGAAACAAGCTTCCCTTTATCGATCATCATTTTCTTGTTCGTGATTTACGAATTAAAAAAATATATTTGTACCTGATGCCTAGTACTCTACATTAACGAAAACAATCCTTAATCACTTCTATAATATACTCCTGCTGCTCCACCATCATATTGATATCGCTTGGCAGACACAATCCCCGGTCAAAAATATCCATTCCGACATCTTGTATGCCATTATCAATATAAGCATTGGTTTTTGCCCGTTCGTCCCCTTTTCTGGTAATAAAAGGATGGAGCTTATAGATCGGTTGAGCATGCATGGGTTTCCAGATAGGGCGTCCCTCTGCATTGATCCCGTCCAGCGCTTCCAGGATTTCTGTAGGACAGCTTTTTCCCGGCTCTGTAATAAATAAAGCCTCTCTTTCAGAGCGCACCTGCTTACACATCGCTTCCCTGTTTATCAACATACAACTGAGCCAGTAATTTGGTACACTTTTTCCCTGCTCATAGGGATTCATATGTACCGGGAGTTCCGCCTCCAGAAAAGCCTGCTGATAGCGATCGTAGATCGCTTTTTTCCGTTCTGCATGATCCTGTATATAGGGAAGCTGACCTCTGACCACGCCTGCTATCACATTGCTCATCCGGTAGTTGTACCCAATCTCTTCATGTTGATACCAGGGAGCTTCCTCTCTGGCCTGTGTGGTCCATTTACGGACTTTGTCCGCATCTTCCCTGCTATGAAGAAGGATTACTCCACCGGAGCTTCCTGTGATCAGCTTGTTCCCGTTAAAGGAAATCACTCCATAATCTCCGAAGGAACCCACATAACCTCCCTCGTAGGTGGCATTTAACGCTTCCGCAGCATCTTCGATGATGAGCGCGTCATATTCTCTGCAGATTTCCTTGATTTCCTCGATTTTTGCCGGAGTACCATACAGATGCACCAGAACCACGATCTTTACCTCGGGATAGATCTCAAAGGCTTTTCTTAATACTTCCGGATCCATATTCCAGGTGGCGTACTCGGCATCTATAAACACCGGTATTCCGCCTTCGTATACAATCGGATTGACAGTTGCATCAAAGGTCATATCGGAACAGAATACCCGCTTTCCTTCCAGCACTCCATGTCCAACCTCCGGTCTTCCATATACCCGCTCTCCGGCCAATTTCATCGCCATATGCAAAGCTGCCGTACCGGAAGAAAGGGCAACACAATACGGACAGTTTAGTTTTTTGCACAACTGCTCTTCTACAGCATTAAGATTTTCTCCTACCGTTGACATCCAGTTAGTCTCATAGGCTTCTTTCATGTATTTCAATTCATCTCCATGCATACAAGGGGATGCCAGCCAAACTCTTTTCTCAAACTTTCTTCTGCTAGTTTCCATATATTTCTCCACAATCCCGGCTTCTCCCTACTATAGATGCCTGTTCATTGATTTCCGGTTTCCCATATCTTTCCATCCTCAACTCGGTAAACCAGGTCACAGCCCTGTATGGTCTGCAGGCGGTGTGCGATAATCACCACGGTTTTCCTGCCATGCAAGCCATTAATAGACTCCATGATTGCCGCTTCTGTTTCGCTATCCAGTGCAGAGGTTGCCTCATCAAAAAACAGCACCTCCGGATCCCGGTAAAGTGCCCTGGCAATTCCGATACGCTGGCGCTGTCCGCCAGACAGACGGACACCCTGTTCACCAATGGCAGTTGCCAGTCCCTGGGGCAGTCCCCTGACGAATTCAGCCAATTGCGCTTCTTCCAATGCCCCCCAGACCTTTTCGTCATCTATCTCCTTCTCCGTTATACCAAACGCCACATTGGCTCTTATGGTGTCATCCAGCATAAAGATCCTCTGTGGAATATAGCCAATGTGAGACAGCCATCCAACGTAGTTTTCCTGAATGTCCACGCCATCCACCAGAACCTGTCCTCTCTGTGGCTGCAATAATCCCAGCATAATGTCCACCGCCGTGGTTTTTCCTGCTCCGGAGGTTCCCATAATACCAGCGGATTTTCCCACCGGGATTACCAGGTCTGCGTTCTCCAGCACTTTTTTGTCACTACCAGGATAAGAGTAGAAAATCCCCTTCAGCTCAATTTGATGTTCCACCTTAAACTCCTGCCCTGATGTTTTCTGCGTGCTGCCTTCCTCCGGTGCCATATTTCCCGAAGGATCCGAATTTTCCGGCACCTTGCTTTCCAATAAATCCAGATTTTCCAGCAGCTTATTCAGAGAGGGCTCTTTATAGGCTATATCATTTAATGCGGCTACGATCCTGTTGGCACTGGGCAACAGCTTCACCGCAGCCAGGGCAAAAGCGCCTAGGGTGGGGATCAGTGTTTCAATCTCCTTCCCCCACAGGATCATGATGGCAATCAGTACCAGCACGGAGCAGACACTGATCATTTCAATCAGCAGCCGTGGAACATTCCACATTACAGAATGCCATTTTTCTGCCTCTATATAGCGTCTTCCACTCTTGTTATAGTTGGTTTCAAAGAATTCTTCCTTATGTGTCACCTTGGTTTCTTTTATTCCCTGGATTGCCTGGAGCAGCCACTTATTGGTCAGTACTGCATGTTTATGTGCCTCCTGTCCTTCCCGCCGGATGACAGGTTTTACGATCCTTGTGATCACCAGCATAATCAAAAGCAATGATGCTGCAATAAATACAGTCATGCCAGGCTCCATTACAAAAACCGTTACGACTAACGCCGCCGACACCACAGATTCCGTTGCAAAACTTAACAGGGTTGTGAACAATTCATAAGCTTTGTCCACGTCAGTTTGTATTAACCTGATCACCTCGCCCGAGCGGATGTTCAGATAATATTCGTAAGGACGCATCATAAAAATATGGAGCAACCGGAACTGCGTAGCAAACCGGTTATTATAAACGAAGCGGGTCTGGGCATAATACTGCAGGATTAAAAACAAATCTTTGATAACAAAAATCAGTATCAGCGCAATAATACACAGGATAACAAAGTCCCTGTAGGACTGAATATTAAGAAAAGCGCAGACTGCCGCTATCCAACGATTGGTTTCAACGATGTCAGGCTGCATGATGGCTGAGATCATCGGCAGCATCAAAGAAACACTCAGTGACTCCATGTATGCTCCCACCAGCATCATGAAAAACAGGATACCAAGTCTTTTCTTTTGTCTCTTATCCAGTAGTCTGCAGAATTTTCTAAGAATACCTATCACTGATTTTTCCTCTTTCTACACAAATAAGGTATACATAGATGCGGCACAATTCCAAAGATCAGGTACTTCCATGGAGTTCTGCCCATCACACGTTCGTATCGAAGTAAGTTTCTTCTTATCAATCTCTCCGCTACTCGCAGATGTTGTCTGAAAAATATAGTGATAACATCTTCGACTGTAAGTTCGCACATTTTCTGTAATATCATATCAAATCCCGGCACAAATTACAATGTTTTTACGATTTCATTTTGTTTATTAGTCTCAAATTCATTTTTGTTATAAAACACGAAAAAGCTTAATTGTACAAATCACAATATAAATTTGCATTTCAGCACACAGTCATTGTATTTTATTCCATTTTGCGGTATAATCGCCTTATCATTAAAACCAGGAGAAATTCCGATGCCCGATTTAGAAAGATACTTCAAAAGACACCATATAGACATAGAAGACATTCTTTATATTTACCGACGTGGCAGAAAAACTGTAATTTGCTGTGAATCCGCAGAGGAAGCATCTTCCGCTATCCCGATGCACGAGTTACTGGCATTTTTGCCGGAGGGAGAATTCATATCCATCTCCAGAAGCGCAATCGTCCGCCGTGACAGGATTCTCAATATCAGTCATGATGGTATTTATACCATGGCAGACGGAAAAACCTTTCAGGGCAGGACGAGATACTTAAGTACGCACAGACGGCTTAGGCGGGAGATGAATTTGAATGCGCCCCTGCCCCGGGAGGAATTTGTTTCCCCTTTAGGCTTTTATGAAAAATGCAGCATTCTGGACGATATGCCCGTTGCGTACTGCGTGATTGAGCTTGTGTTTGATGAAGAGGGACACGGCGTTGACTTTGTTTTCCGCTACTGCAACAAGCACATGTCAGTCGTAGAGAGCATCCCCGTGGAAGAAATGCTGAACCGTTCTTTTTATGAGGTATTCAAAAATGGGGACAGAAAATGGCTGGTATCATACGCAGATGTAGCCTTAAACGGTTCGCAGCGCACGCTTTACGATTACAGCCCGGAAATTGGCAAAAACCTAACCATCTACTGCTACCAGCCGGAACCGGGGTACTGCGCCTGTGTGCTGGTGCCGGAGGAATAGATTCTTAGAATCACTGAATAAAAAAAGCTTCATCAAATCCATCTAAAATATCCTCTTCTTTCTCCGGCTCCGTTTCCTGCACCTGCTGACTTCTTCTTTTCATCTGTATTCCATCATGCAGTTTACTTTCTCTGACAAATGCTTTAACTTCCACTATGCTTCCCGGGTACAGCTGCTGCAGCTTTCCAGGCACCACTCAAGTCGGTTCTGCTTTGAGTGAGAAATCAATCAGGAAGTTCACATTCTTACATCATCGCATTGATTCTGTCAATCACCTGCTTGCCAAGTGCTTCTGACTTCGCTTTCGCATCCTCAAGAGAAGTTCCCTTCACTCCATAGTAGAACTTAATCTTCGGCTCTGTACCGGAAGGACGTACGCATAACCATGCGTCATCAGACAAATCATAATACAGTACATTGGAGGACGGCAGACCTGTCGAAGTCACCTCACCGGTTGCCATGTTCTTAACGGTATCCTTCTTGTAATCTCTTGCAGAAAGAACCTGATAGCCGCCAATTTCAGCCGGAGTATCCTCTCTTAACGCATTCATGATGTCCTGAATCTTCTGCAGTCCCTCAATACCCTTGAGTGTGATGGACTTCACTTCATCCTTATAGTAGCCGTAACGCTCGTACATATCAATCATGGCATCCCACAAGGTCTTGCCCTGTTTCTTATAGTAGGCTGCTGCCTCGCAGAGAGCCATCGTTGCCACGATAGCATCCTTGTCCCTCGCATGAGTTCCAATCAGACAGCCGTAGCTTTCCTCAAAGCCGAAGAGATAGCTTCCCTTTCCGCTCTGCTCGAAGCCGAGAATCTGCTGTCCTATGTATTTAAAGCCGGTCAGTACCTCGATAAGCTTCACACCATAATATTTTGCAATCGCATCTGCCATATTTGTCGTAACAATAGTCTTAATCAGGGCACCGTCCTCCGGCAGTCCCTTAAGAGCCTTAATCTGGCTGATTTCATATTCTGCCAGCAGACAGCCGGACATATTTCCGGTTAAAGTGATATATTCACCGCTCTTTGCATCCTTTACATAGACACCAAGGCGGTCAGCATCCGGGTCAGTAGCCAGCACTAAATCAGCATTTTTCTCCTTAGCCAGCTTAAGCGCGAGTGCAAATGCTTCCTCTGCCTCCGGATTCGGATAGCTTACAGTTGGGAATTCGCCGTCCGGCAGCTCCTGCTCCGGTACTACATAGACATTCTCAAAGCCCAGCTCCTTCAGCACTCTCCTTGCCGGGATATTTCCGGTTCCATGAAGAGGTGTGTACACAATCGTGATGTCCTTCTGTACTTCCTTTATAATCTCAGGGTGGCGAACCTGCTTCTTAAGCTCCTCGATATAGCTGTCATCAACCGCAGCTCCGATTGTCTCATATAAGCCTGCCTTCTGGGCATCAGCCTTTGCCATGGTCTTTACCGTGTTATAATCCGTGACAGCCTTTACCTCTGCCATGATTCCGCCGTCATGCGGAGGCGTAATCTGTGCGCCGTCTTCCCAGTAAACCTTATAACCATTATACTCCGGCGGGTTGTGGCTTGCTGTGATATTGATTCCGGCGATACAGCCAAGCTTTCTCACCGCATAGGACAGCTCCGGTGTCGGGCGAAGAGACTCGAATACATATGCCTTGATACCATTTGCTGCCAGGCAGAGTGCTGCCTCGTCCGCAAACTCCGGTGACATTCTTCTGGAGTCAAATGCAATCGCTACGCCCTGCGCCTGCTTGCCCTGCTTGCAGATATAATTTGCCAGACCCTGTGTTGCCTTGCGAACTGTATAGATATTCATACGGTTTGTTCCTGCTCCGATAATACCTCTGAGTCCCGCTGTTCCGAATTCCAAATCGGCATAAAAGCGTTCCTTAATCTCGTTCTCATCATCCTTGATTGACTGGAGCTCCGCCTTGGTAGCCTCGTCAAAATATGGATTTGCCAGCCATTCCTCGTAGGTTTTCTTATAGTCCATCGTAATCCCTCCTGATTAATTTGAATTTGGTACCAGCGCCGGATAGCTGTAATGGCTGTCCGCCTTATCACTGGATATAGTAACGGTATATGTTTTCGGTTCATATCCGTTCTGTTTAAAAATAATTGTGTGCTCACCGCTTACCTTATCGAAGCTCACAGGCGCAACACCTACATATTCACCATCAAAATATACAGACGCTCCTGATGGTGCTTCCACATGAATCTTATAGCCTTCAATCTTCTCATGATCCATATCACTGCCCATGCCCTCCGACGCTTTCTCCGTCATCCCCGGTACAGGCACTGACGGTGTTGTAACCGTTGGTGCTGTGGCTGTTGGTGTCGTAACGGTCGGTGCCGTAACGGTCGGCGTTGTTGCTGTCGGCGTTGTTGCTGTCGGTGCCGCTGTTGTTGAATCGGTCACAGCCGCTGTTGTTCCGGCGGTTGTTGTTTTATCCGCCTCTGCAGTCTCTGTCGCACTTTCCTCCGCTTTGGAGGACGTCTGCTCTGTCGAACCTTCCGAAGAAGCGGTGCTCTCCTGTTCGCTGACCATTCTGCCAAGCTCGATTTCTTTCTTCTCGTAGCTTTCCGATACCACCATATCCGCATGATATGTCACATAGCCATCTGCTTCCACCCGGATTTTATAGACATCATAATACAGGTTCACCAGTCCGCTGTAATCGGTTTCCTTTCCATCTATGTATAGCTTCGCATCGGCAGGCTTTATGTTGAAACGTATATTTCCCATTTCCCTGACCTCGCCTTTGAGCGAGCCGACACTAACCCTTGTCTCCTGATTCTTTGTCACAAGAATGTCTATCTGGCCGCCGACTCCGTCCTTCGCAATCTCCAGAACATATTCTCCCTCAGGCACCTCGATTACCATGCCCTTCGTGACCTTCCGGGCTATCCGGCTTCCTATCATAACCAGTCCGCCCTCAAAATATTCATCATCCGAAAGCGTCACATAGCCATGTCCCTTTGTAATTACAACCGAATAAATCGTATTCTCACTGCCACGGACAATCAGTTCATCCTGATTGCTGATTTCCGAAACATCCTTAAGCACCCGTCCATCCGATACAATCACCAGATTATCCCTGTATTCATAAAGGCTGTTTCCTATCCGCATCGTCTTTGACAATCTGTCTATCTCAAAATTTGTTACCTTCTGATTTTCCCATGTACTGTTTGATTTCTTCAGTTCTATCAAGCGTCTGGTTCCGGTATCATAACCACCCTCGACGATGTCTCCAACTGCAAGCTGACTGACTGCAATATCCTTACCGTACTTGTCCATGATATAAGTACCGCCCGTATAGCTGTACTTATTCTCTGCACCTGTAACTAAATCCAGTATCGTAATTGCGTCACCTGTTGTATCTATATCAACAATCACACCAAAGCAGGCGCCTGTGTGCACTGCCGTGCTTCTCGTTGATTCTTCCTCTGCAGCAGATGTCTGCACTATGCCGCCAAAATTTCTTCCATCCACAAATCCGTTTCCGCTGCTTCTTCCTGAACAGGCTGTCAGCATAAGAATCAGTATAAAAGACAGAAGGTGCATAAAGCCCGTCTTTTGTGCTTTCACTTTATCACCCCTTATCTTTTTAAGTATACCACATTCACACCCTTTTTTCCACTTCTAAATTATCACATATGCAGCCAGACAGAGCCATCCTAATTTGTATTTCCGCAGAAGGAATGAAACAGCTCCACGATTAACAGATACCCTACCGGACCCAGGATGACTCCCGCCAGTCCGAACAGTCGGATTCCAACATACATGCTGATAATCATTTCCAGTGAAGTCATGCCTATCTGCTTTCCCATAAGCTTCGGCTCCAACAGCTCCCTTACCAGATAGCATGCACCATATATTACCAGCAGACCCACACAAAGCCTCCATTCTCCCATAATTCCCATAACCGCCGCCCACGGAAGAAATATGATTCCCGTTCCGATAAACGGCAGTGCATCCAGGATTCCAATCGCAATTCCTAACAGCATGG
Organism: Lachnospiraceae bacterium; assembly: GCA_017624115.1. GTDB lineage: Bacteria > Bacillota > Clostridia > Lachnospirales > Lachnospiraceae > RGIG8607. The sequence continues at coordinate 2,935 of JAGANQ010000005.1, read as the reverse complement.
CATATGGATTTTTCAGGACAAACAGCCCCGCCACACAGATGCACGCTGTAATCAGCATCAGTATTCCCTGCGTGCGCAGATACGCGCCCATTGCCCCTGAAATCTTCTTAAGTATTGCATCCACTTCTTCCGCAAACATCATCCGCTCTCGTTTCTCCTGCAGAATATCATAATCTTTGCATATCATCAGCATAGAAATCAGCGTAATAAAGACAACGGCAATCCCTTCAAACAGTGATTTGACTATCGGCAAAGAATTGCTCATCACGAGCGGCATTGCCTTCTCCTCCGCTGTACTGATAAGCTGTGTCATACCGGAGGACGCAGCAAAATAAATGGTATCGGGCTTTAAACCAAAGTTTTCCTCCACCTCGCAGCAGAAGTATCTAAGCTTCTCATTCAGGAATTCTTCCAGATTCCCCAGACTGCATACCAGACTCCCCAGCTCCTCCATCAGCTTATGCACAAGCCACAGTCCCACCGTCCCCAGAAAAGCGAAAAATAAAATCCCCACGAGAGCCGTTGCCATCCCGCGCTTCATGCGAAGCTTCTTCTCCAGGAAGCGGACTGACGGAGCCATCAGTCCCGCACCCAGCCAGGCAATCAAAAAAGGAATTACCAGCGGGAGCAAAAATCGAAATGTCAGATATACTCCTGCTGTAATCCCTATGATATATAGTACCTTTCTGCCCCTGCCTGCGTTTTCCATGAACCTGCCCCATTTCCCAAGTCTGATAGTCAGCCTTTGTCATGGAATTAGTATCTGCCGGGAGCAGCAAATTATGCGAAAAATTCTGTAAAAATTCCGCTGTCCGGTTTTTGTTCAAACTGCATCCGTTCCCTCGTCTGCGGATGCGTGAATGAAAGGTAATGTGAAAACAGTGCCAGCTCCTTTCCTGCTGTATCAGGGTTATATTTCCTGTCACCGTAAAGCGGACACCCTGCATGTGCAAACTGTACACGTATCTGATGGTGTCTGCCGGTCTTTAATTCAATTTCTGCCAGATACAGTCTTTCGCCGTTCTGCCGCAGAAGCTGATACGACAGTTCTGCCAGCTTAACATCTTTTTCCTTTTTGCGGGACTCCGGCACCACACATGAGGTGTTTGTCCTGCCATCCCGCAAAAGATAATTTTTAAGTACTCCCGCCTGCTCTGCCGGACACCTTTCCAGCACTGCATAGTAACGCTTTCTCATCCCGTCAGAGGCTGCCTGTGCGCTCAATGATGCCGCACTCTCCGGATTTTTCGCATACACCATGATGCCGCCTACCGGCTGGTCCAGACGGTGAACAATGCCAAGATACGGTTCTCCTTTAAGCCCTGTCTCCCGCTGAATATGCAGCTTCAATAAATCGGTCAAATCCTGCTGAAAACCTCTGCTTCCCTGCGAAGCGATTCCCGCCGGCTTGACACAGACGATAAGCTGTGCGTCCTCATATAAGATTCTGATATCCTTCTTCCCTGTCATTTTTAGCCTCACACCTTATCCTCACAGTACACATTCCATCTGGCAGTCATACGGCTCCTTCTCCGCATGCTCCCGGTTGTATTCCTCTGCCTCCACACAGCCCTGCGCCCGGTAAAAGCTCTGCGTTTCCACCGCCGAATGTGCGGAAATATAGAGCTTTTTCGCACCATGCTCCCGCGCCCAGTTACACGCCAGCGAAAATAGTCTCGTGCCGATTCCCTGCCCACGCATATCCTCCGAGACATGAATGCAGGACAGGTCAAGATACTGGTTTTCACTTCCAAGCGGTTGTGCTTCTACAGAAGTAAAACCCTTTAATTGTCCATTTTCAAAGGCTCCATAAACGACACCGCCTGTATTCACCGTATTTCGCAGGCACTGTACCAGAAACTGATAATCCTCTTCGCTCCAGTCATCAATAAAAGGGTCTTCACGGATGACCCATTCTCCGCCGACTCTGCGCCAGCAGTCCTTTACCACCTGGCGGCGGTTGAAGTGACGGAAGAGGGGACGGGTTATCTCTGATTCCTGTAATGACCTGTAATCTATGTAGTTCATCATAAATCTGTTCTCTCTTTCTTATATAGCTTATTACAGAAATTAAATCTATTCTAATTCACATAATTCCAGTGTAGCATACTTGAACTATTTTGGAAATTAGTTTTTTGTATATCCATTACCATTACTGCCACGCAGCATTACACTTTCCGAAACAAAGGAATTATATCATGCCCGTTGGGGTATCGAAACGACATTGAGAGAATTAAAATACGGTCTTGGATTGGTCAATCTGCACGGAAAGAAAGACCATTTGTTGACGCAGGCACGGGGCAACTGTATACTGTAGATAATGACAAATCGGTATTTGCAGGGAGAGCAGAATTTTACGATGTGGCATATCCTGGCACATGAATATATGGATAATCGTTCAAAGAAAAGAATATGAGGTCGTGGTGTGGTCAGTAAATGATTTCAGCTATTCTTTGGTATCGAATAAACCATTGCCCATTGCAAGCTCGAACAGGATATGTATAATTTTCTCCGTAGCGAATTCAGAGCAGCCTTCAGAATCGATTTTCATGTACACCTAGATATTCAGAGCGAATGAGAAGGACAGCTATTTTAATAAGTTGTGGGTTTGTCACGTCGATTTCCTTATCCAGAGCCGCCAAAAACCATCCATTATTTTGCAATAGAACCGGATAAACACGATGCTCACAAGGATGCTGAACACGTAAAGATAAATGATGAATTTAGGAACCGGATGATACGGAAGAAAATGATTGCATACTTGAAAAAATCTCCCGGATATGATATAGTAAACATAGAAAAAGGGAAACCGGAAGCGGCTTACCCTAACAACAAATGCCTAACTTAAGTCAAGCCGTCATTATTGCAGTAATGGCGGCTATTTTCTGCCTTTGAAAATCTGATAACACAGACCAACAAGAGCAACAATGAATAT
>JAGANQ010000048.1 GCA_017624115.1 Lachnospiraceae bacterium | reverse complement strand
TCATATAATCTCCTCCTTTACTACAACATCCTATGCACTGAAATCAACCTGATTGCCATCTCTACGCATCATATCTATGGCAATACTCTCCTCCTCAGAAAGCCCTTCCTCTTCCAAGTCTACATCGTCAAGACGAAGCTGTTTTCTAGCCTTGTTAAAGTTCTGTTGCTGTTCTTCAAAGGATTTCTGCTGATCCATGTTAAAGTTCTGCATTCCTACAGTAACCTCAACCGCTTCTACCTTTAAGCCCTGATTCTGAAAAGACTCCTTAAGAGTTACAATCTGGCTTTCAATCGCACTTCTGGCTGCTTCTGTCTGAGCAGCAATATGTGCTGTTAAAATACCCTCTCTTGCAACTACCTGAATATTTACCTTACCAAGACTCTCTGGATTTAGCTGTACCTCCATACTCTGCGTTTCTGCTTTGACTACCGCACGAATCTCATTCACAAGCTGTGTTACAATATCCAGTGCCTGTGTACCACTGCTGTAGGAAAGTGTCTGCGTGTTAGCAACCGCCTGAGTCAGACCTTCAAACACAGTCTGCCCATTCGTGATAACCGGCTGTTCATGAAGCTCACCCCCGGCATGTTGGAAATTCTGCTGTGCCGTGTGCGCACCAGCATTCTGCTGCTTTGCAGCACTGCCATCCCCTTCTACATTCACCTTTATGGGCTGCATCTTATCATCCTCAGAAATCTCTGTCTGCTGCACCATGTCCACATCGGCTTCTTGCGTCTGGTTCACTAAAACAGTCTCCTCTGATGTACTCTCCATCAATGTTGTCAACTGCTCCGGAAGCATTTCTGCCTTTACAGTCTCCACATTCTTCATCAAATCCTTTACCATAGAAGCCAATTCTTCATTGTTTAGAATATCCATGGTTGATTTAAGACCATTCTGCTCCATCACAAGCTTTAATACATTGTCCGGATTTAACAAATCTTTATCCGTAAGATTCAGCTCTCCCATCAATGCTGCCATATCTTCATCACTAATGCCAAGTGCTTCCTGAACAATAGAACGAATCTCATCCGCAACGGTCGCAACAATATCCTGCACTTCCTCATCAACCGGCTTATCTGTAGCCTCTGAAACATCCTCAACCTCTACCGTATCGTTATCCTGTCTCGATGCTTTGGCAGAATCTTTTGCAGTCCTCTGACTATCATTATTCACCCTGTCTGCCTTCTCAGCAGTCTGTCCACCTTGGTTCGTCTGCGTATTGGATGCAGTGTCATTTCTGCCTGCCGTAGTCTCTGCCACCGAAGCAGCCGGATGATTGTCTGCACCATAACTTTTCGTATAGGACTTCTGATAGCTGGTTTCACTCATCACACTAGAAAATGAAGATACACCTTCCGTCTTCTTTACACCGGTCGCCAAACTCTTAGACGCCGCTGTAATTCCTTGAATGTTTGCAATTGTCATGTCTTTCCTCCTTTCTATATTTTGTATTTATGCCAATCCATTGCTGGAATTGCACACTATATATATCGGAAATGCCCCAATGATTCTAAACACTAGGACGACATTTTTTTTGTGATTTTTGCTGCAAATGTGGCATTCATTTCTCCCATAATTGCCCCACGGTCTTTAGCATCCATGGCATTGAGTATATTCACTACCGTATCCACATCACCAGTCATAGTATTTAATATTGCTGCCGCCTTGGCAGGTTTCATTTGTGCATAGGTCTTTGCCATCTCCTTCTCATATTCCGATGCCTCCTGCGTTTTTACTGCCTCCTTATAAAGCTTCGCAGCCGTATCCTTATCCATCTCTTCATACCATTTGGTATAATCAGAGACATCCACATGGTCGTTATATACCACTTCCTGATAAAACTTCTCCTTCGTTGCCTCAAAGTTCTTTTGATTACTCTCATATACCTTAAGCGTTTCAATCTGCTGTTTTAATGAATCAATCTCTGCCTGCAGGGCAAGGACAGCATCCGCTTCTCCTGACCCGGAAGCAGTCTGTCCCGCCCGCTGCTCCTTAAGCTCAGCAATTTCGCGTTCGAGTTGCTCAATCTTAGTAACTGCCTGTGCCAGACTTCGGTAGCCTGTCTCAGCAGCCACCTCCTCATCTGTCGCCTCGGGCAAAACATGCTTCAAAACCGGCACATCCTTTAATACCGGGCGAAGCACCTTGCTTCCAAATCCACCAACATCCATCCGGATACAGACCAATAAAATAATAATAAAAAGTAAAACCAGAGTAACACACACGAGCAATCCCTTACCGCTTTCCTTCTCCACGGGCTGCGATACCTGTGACATTGTGTTAAATCCATCTCTTACTGTCTTTTTCATGTAATCTCCTTTTCTATTCCTCTGGCCGGTTGTTATATTGAAAACTAACCAGCTCATCAATTTCTTTTTTCTCCTGGGCATTTAATTCCTGCAAAAACACCTGAAATTCATTATCCTTGAGCTTCTCATGCGTTTTCCGCTCCATCATTGCCTCCTTAAGCTTACGGCTGGCATTATCAAGCACCGCCTCTAATGCTGCAATCTTTTTTTTCTGCTGTGTTTCATAATATTCCATAGTATGAATGGCATTTTCACATTCATTAAGACGTCTGACATCCAGCCTGCCTGACATCATGCGATGCTTCTCCTGCTCATAAGAACGCCTTCTGTCAACCAGTCTGTCAAGCTCAGATTTCGCTTCATTTACCTGCATCTGTGCTTGGGAAAATGCTGTTTTCGCCTGATCCTCCAGCTTATATTTTACATTTAGTACATTCTCCATAGAATAAATAAACTTTGCCATCTTACCACCTGCCGCACCACTACATACACATTATCTATCACCAGCACGCCATCAAGCCTGTCCCTGTTCAGCAAATATTCCATCCAGCAGGCTAAGTGCTTCCTCCATAGAAATCTTCTCATTAACTCCCTGCCGCAAAAAGGCATTTACCTCCTCTATTTTGGAAATCGCATAGTCAATCTGCGGATTCGCACCATTTTTATAGGCACCGATATTAATCAAATCCTCTGCTTCATTGTAGGTTGCCAGTACATTACGCAGCTTTCCTGCTGCTTCCTTATGCTCCTCAGTGGCAATCTGGCTCATACAACGGGAAATACTTGCCATTATGTCAATTGCCGGATAGTGATTCTTC